>CALXGD010000053.1 GCA_944387745.1 uncultured Oscillospiraceae bacterium | reverse complement strand
AAGCGCAAATTTTTCTTCCGCCCCTCCCCCCGAAGGGATGAGGGCACATAAACAAACTGGGGCATTTTTAAAAATTTCCGCCCCAAGGGGCGGAAATTTTAGTTTTCTATATTCTGTGCGACTAAGAGCTCTCTCCAGGCAGAAGGATCACCGCGCACGGCTCTACATAGGGTGTTTTGGGGAGCTCCGCTCCCCCGTCGATTTGGGCCAGCGCCTCCACCAAATCCGCCAGTTTTTCCGCTGTCACCGCACACCAAAGGGTGCCACCATCCCGGTTCCAGCTCTCTACATCCGGCAAAAGCTCCGCCAATTCCTCTGGCAGAGTCTGGAGCGTCAGCACGCTCCCGTTCCCCCAGGGCGGAGCCGCAAGGACAGCATTGACCCTGGGTGTGTCTGTATCCTCCGTCTGAGCGCTCGGCTCCCCCGCGTCCGCGCCGGAATCGTACGTCTGCTCCTGCTCACCCGGCCCGGTATACTGTGCGCTCTTGGGCGCGCCGCCCTCCTGCTCGGGCAGTGCGTCAATTATCTCCCTCTCATCCACCTGTCCGGACGAAAATACACGGACCTGTGGAGAGGTCTCCCCCGGATTCTCCCGGACCGCAGCGGTTCCAGAGAGCACCTCCTGTCCACCATTCAGGTGCCCACCATAATAGAGGCCCACACACAGCACAGCACAGGCGGCCAGTCCCGCCACTCCCCTCCAGAGGACACGCCTCCGCAGGGAGATCGGCGGACGTGCCTTCTCCGTTTGGATTTTTTCCATCACCCGCGGAATCAGCTCCGGAGGCGCCGGAGTTTCCTCCATCTCCTGAAGTGTGTACTCCATCTGCAGCAGCTGCTGGCAGGTGGCCCGGCACTCCGGACAGGCGTCTACATGCTCCTGCATCGCCCGTCTCTCCGTCGGCGGCAATTCACCGTCCAAAGACAGGCTGAAATATTCCAAGCATTTCTCACAGGACAACATACCAGGTCACCTCCCCCTTGTTCCCTCTGTGGTTTTAGACGGATCCCCTTGAAAAAAGTTCCCATCCTGGAGCAAAAAATTTTTCAGCGCCAACCGCGCCCTTGCAATGCGGGACTTCACGGTTCCCAGGTCCAGCTCCAGGGCCTCACTGATCTCCTGGTAGGACAGCCCGGAGATCTCCCGCATAATGAGAATTTTCCGATGGTGCTCTGGCAGCGCCTGCAGCCCCCGCTCCACCGCCCGACGCAGCTCTGAGCGCTCCATCTCCTCCTCCGGAGTGGCTCCCGGGTCCGCCGGCTCCGGGGCAGATGGCTCCTCGTTCTCCCAGGGGGCCGGCACTTCTTGCTGCTGCCGCCGTTTCCGCTTCCGAAGGAAATCAATGCAGGCATTGCTGGCCAATCGGTATACCCAGGTAGAGAAGCTGCTGCTGCCCTGAAAGGCGGGCAGCCCCCGCCAAGCATTTAGAAAGGTCTCCTGAGCTAGGTCCAGGGCGTCCTCCTGATTTCCAGTCATCCGGAGGCACAGGGTGTACACCCTGTCCTGGCTGCTCAGTATCAGCTGTTCAAAGGCGTCTGTGTCCCCACGTTTTGCCAGAGACACCAGCTCCTGCTCCGTCACATTCGGCACCTCCCGCCGGCGTGTTTTTGTATAAGCGGGCTCAACAGCCCGTGAGTCCATCCTTTCAGGGGACACAATCCCCAGAGCCTTTCAAAATAGGCTGTCCCCACCGCCAGGCGGTGATGAGGGATTCTGATGTACGAAAATATTCTGGTTGACGGACCCCCCCCCCCCGCTTCATGGCCCTCTTTTCCTTCACAGGGGAGGTGGTCTCCGGCCCTACGGCGCCCCGCACAGGTCCCGCTTGATTCCCCGGGTCACACGGTACACGTCCTCCAGGGTGGTGATCCTCACGATTTGTTCCTTGTAGTACCCGGCGTGAGGCACACCCTTTAAATACCACGCATGGTGCCGCCGGGCCTCCAGGCAGGCGATCTTTTCCCCCTTGTTGGCAGCGGACAGCTCAAACTGCCGCACGGCGGTATCGCACCGCTCCGACAGCGGCGGCACAGGGGGAATTTCCTTGCCCTCCAGAGCGGCTTTGCACTGTGCGAAGATCCAGGGGTTGCCGAACACTCCCCGGCCGATCATGGCCATGTCCGCCCCAGTGTACTTTAAAATTCGGGGGGCGTCCTCGGCTTTAAACACGTCCCCGTTGGCAATGACAGGGATCTTCACCGCCTTCTTTACCTCTCGGATGTAATCCCAGTTGGCGTGTCCGGCGTACATCTGCACCTTGGTGCGGCCGTGGACAGTCACCGCTGCCGCGCCGGCCTGCTCCATAGCCTGGGCAAATTCCACGCAGTTGATGGAGCCCTTGTCCCATCCCAGACGGAACTTTACCGTGACAGGACAGCCCGCCCCCCGGACCACCGCCTCCAGCACCTTCACCGCCTTGTCCGGATTCCGCATCAGGCCGGAGCCGTCCCCTGAGTTGGCCACCTTGGGCACAGGGCAGCCCATATTGATATCAATGAGGTCGGCCCCTGACACCTCACGGGCGATGGCCGCCGCTTCCTGCATACACACCGGATCGCTGCCAAAGATCTGGGCCGCCGCCGGATGCTCCCCATCCCCCAGCTGCAACAGGGGGATGGTTTTTTTATCCTGATAGCACAGGGCCTTGGAGCTGACCATCTCTGTACAGGTCAGCCCTGCCCCCCGCTCCCGGCAGATCGTGCGGAAGGCCATGTCCGTTACCCCAGCCATGGGCGCCAGAGCCAGAGGTGTCTCAATTTTCACTTCGCCAATGGATACCATAATCGTTTTGACCAGACGGAGCCAGGGAATTCTTGTCCCGGCTCTGTCTCCTTTCCGGAATTTTTAACTGTTCAGGAATGTTTATTTTACCACACCGGTCTCCCCATTGACAAGGGCGGCGCCAGACATTAAAATTGGAGAAAATTCCACACCATAGAGAGAAGGCACAGACAAATGAACCTTATACTGCTGCGGGCGTCCCTCCGGGGGCTCTCCGCCTATCGCGCGCTGTTGGACACCCCCGTGCTGAGCGAGGTGCTCCGTCTACTGGATGCCATTGCCCAAAAGGAGGGGGAGACCGCTCTGGAGGCGTACAATCAGCTGTTTTATGATCTTCGGGCAGAAGGTCGTTCCGGCCTGGGCAGTTGGCTGTGGGACGCCCTGCGGTATACAGAGACCCCCTTTGGCAGCCTTGTCAGCGCCGGAAAAAGGGACACCGCGCTGGAAGCGGCGGCCCGGCAGGATCTGGACACCCTTCTCCTGCTGCCGCAGATCGCGGCAGAGGATATCCGAGCCGCTTTGTCGCCCCTGTTGGGTGCGGAATACAACTCTGTACTCTCCCAGCTTCCCGCTCTGGAGCCCGGGTCTCCCTTCACTTCCGAGGCCCTGGTCCGCTTCTATCAGGAGCACGGGGATGGGCTGTACGCCAAATATCGCGCCTTCCTGTGGGAGGAGGGGCAGCTAATCCCGGTGGCCGATCCGGACTGCCCCCATCCAGTGGAACTGCTGGGCTACGACCAGCAGCGGAAGCAAGTGCTGGACAACACCCGTCTTCTGGTGGAGGGCAAGCCCTCCAACAACGTTCTTCTTTTTGGAGACGGGGGCACCGGTAAGTCTGCCACAGTGAAATCCATGCTCTACCTCCCTGGGATGGAGAATCTGCGGCTCATCGAAATTCAGAAGGAGAACCTGGTAGGGATGCCCCGGCTGATCCGCTCACTGGCCGGACGGCGACAGAGCTTCATTCTGTTCATTGATGACCTAGCCTTCGACCAGGACGACAAGACCTACTCCTCCTTGAAAACAATCTTGGAGGGCGGTCTGGAGAAGCGCCCCAGTAATGTGGCTATTTACGCCACCTCCAACCGCCGCCACCTGGTACGACAGACCTTCTCCGACCGGGCGGGGGACGAGGTGGACGCCTTCGAGACCATCTCAGAAAAGACCGCCCTGGCAGAGCGCTTTGGCCTGCGCATCCCCTACATGACCATGAGCAAGACCGACTATCTAGCCCTCATCGACCATCTTGCCGGACTCTATCAGGTTGAAATAAACCGGGAGGTGCTCCATGCCAAGGCCATGGAGTGGGAGATCCGCCACGCGGGGCGGACACCCCGGGTGGCCCGGCAGTTCATCGCGAGCCTGAATACCTAACTGGAAGATGACAAAGGCCCTGAAGCTATGCCGTTCAGGGCCTTTGTTTTTACTTTCATTTTGTATCATCCAGGTGCTTTTTATTGTGATAAGGATACCGCTTAATGGCACCAAAAACAAACTATTTCCCATTATTCATCTATGGGATACAAAAATACTTCGATTTTTTGCGCAAGTTTGTTATCTCGATATTTATTGAAGCTATTCGCCAGCATACTGTCCCCTGCTGCACCTAGTACGTTTGCAATATCTACAACCGTTTCCAAACTTGGCTTGCCATCATTCCGTTCGATCTACCCAATATGTTGTTCTTGATTTGTCCGAGAATGATGTTGGCGTCCAGGTACTAGGGGGCGAGAACCAGGTGAATACCGATTTTCCTGCGGACCTGATGCCATAGGATCAGCCTCCTGAGCCTTCTTTCAATGTGCGATAGACAAGAGAGGCAATGGTATCCCCCGTTTCCATCCCTCGCCGGCGTCAGGTCAAGCTGGTTTCTAAGGTCCGTTGACCGGTTTGATGCCCGTCGCTCTGGCAGTAAGCACCACAGGCCCGTATTCATCTTTGGTGCGTTTCTGATAGGTGCTGACTTCCAGGCCGCTGAACTCGACCTTCACCATGCCATCCTCTGGGCTCTCCATGAACTGCGGTCCCCCGATCTTCACGCCCAGTTTTTCCAGGCAGGCATCATAACGGTAACCGACCACCCCGCCCACGGCTTTTCCGTCTTTGTAGTCAGAATAGGGACGGACTTCCAGCAGCAGCAAGGGCTTGCCCAAAGAGGCGTTGTCAATTTTCAGATCTCGAATATTTACCATTGCAATACCAAGAACTACTTTTGGTTCTATCAATGGCTCTGCTTGGGCCTTCAAGAATTCCTTGAGGTAGCTTAGTCCGTATGATATACTGAGTCATAATAAAGCTGATATAGAAAATTGCAGAGATCTTGTCAGCTGAGTGGACATAAAAGGTGGTGTATATTGTGCAGCCTATTATTGGGAAAAAGAATATGACCGAGGAGGACATCAAACTCCAGTACATCACCCCCGCTGTGACCTCCAAGTGGAGCCGGGGCAAAATCACCATGGAGACGCAGATCACCGACGGCAAGATCAATCTGAAAGGCAACATGGTCTTTCGGGAGAAGCCTAAGCGGGCCGATTATCTCCTGTACCTCAGTGCCAACAACCCCATTGCGGTGATTGAGGCCAAGGACAACAGCCACACCGTCTCCCATGGTCTCCAGCAGGCCATGGAGTACGCCCGAATGCTGGACCTGCCCTTCGCGTTCAGCTCCAACGGCGACGGCTTTGCCGAGCACGATTTTCTCACCGGCACAGAGCGGGAATTCGGCCTGGATGAGTTCCCCACGGAGGCAGAGCTGACCGCCCGCTTCAAGCAGGAATCCGGCCTCAGCCCCGCGCAGGAAGCCGCCATTGACCAGCCCTACTATACCAGCCAGAACACATATCCTCCCCGGTACTACCAGCGGATCGCCATCAATCGGACGGTGGACGCTATCGCCCAGGGACAGCAGCGGCTCCTGCTGGTCATGGCCACCGG
>CALXGD010000052.1 GCA_944387745.1 uncultured Oscillospiraceae bacterium | reverse complement strand
CCTCAAAGCCGGGGTCCATGGTCTTGTAGGGGTGCTCCCAGTCGCCCAGCACGCCCATGCGCTTGAAGCCCTCCATCTGGATGTCGATATACTTCTGGGCGTAGTCGTGGCAGGCGGAGCGGAACTGAGCCACGCTCATCTGCTTGCGGTTGAGCTTCTGCTCCTTGATGATGGCGCTCTCAATGGGCATACCGTGGTTGTCCCACCCGGGGATATACGGAGTGTAATAGCCCCGCATAGCATATACACGGGTAATAAAATCCTTGATGGACTTGTTCAGGGCGTGGCCCATGTGCAGGCCGCCGTTGGAGAAGGGGGGGCCGTCGTGGAGGGAGAACAGGGGCTTGCCCTCGTTCTTCTTCAAAAGCTCGTTGTACAGGTCCATGTCGTTCCAGCGCTGGAGCATCTCCGGCTCCCGCTTGGGCAGACCGGCCCGCATGGGAAAGTCGGTCTTAGGCAGGTTGATGGTCTTGTTGTAGTCCATGGGTGTCGATTCCTCCATTTTTTATTAGGTCTTAGTTTGTTGTATCGTTTCGTAGGGGCGCGTTGTGCGCCCGAGGACGGCCACAGGCCGCCCCTACGGCAGCTGGTAGGGGAAACAAACAATCCCGCAGGCGCGGCAGAGCTGGGTGTCGGGATAGCAGTGAAACGGGAAAGAAAAATTCCTAGTAGAGGTATCGCCTGGTGGCCGCAGCGTGACCCTGTCCTTTGGGGTGCGAAAGACGGGGAGATTTTTCTGCTGTGTCCAATAGGGATACTTGTCCATATACATGGTGCCGGACTCCATAGGCTTTCCGCATCTGGGGCAGTTCATGTGGATGAGTTCCCTCCTTATGAAAACAAAAACGCCTTTGTCTCTTGGAAAGAGACAAAGGCGATAACAACCTCTGCGGTACCACTCTTCTTGCCGGAAAGACGGTGTAATCCGACCACTCAAGTCTGCCCGGTAACGGGGGCGTCCGGAGGGGCTTACTGAAAAATGTTCAGCCCTCTGCTCCAAGGGGATTTTCCCCGTCTCCTCCCGTCCGCCTTGCACCAAACGGCGGCTCTCTGTGCGGCTTGGAGGCAGGTACTCGGCCTTTTCTGCGCATTCTGACGTTATACGTTTTTTATCTTATCCACTTTGACTTAAGTTGTCAAGCACTTTTTCTTGGAGCTCATTTTAAAGGAACCAGTGCTTTTAAAAATTTAAAATTTCCGTCATATTCCAGAAAAGCTGCTCCCGCGCACAGGAGCGGCCTGCATGTTTTCTCTACAGGCGCTTATTGATGGTTACTATTTTTTGTTGTACCCGTCCGCGTAGGGCCAGGACAGAAAAATTTTTGTGTCCGTGAACTAAAATAAAATTGCAGGTGGGATGGAGAGCATGAAAAACAGGCGTTTCCATCCACTGAACACTGTAAAAATCAATACGTATCCCTGGGGATAAACGCAAAACCCCCGGACCGAAACTGGTCCGGGGGTTTTGTACGGAAATCAGCCAATGGCAATGGTTGTGCTCTTCGGCAGCTCTTTTTTCTCTGTCTTGGGCAGAGAGATTTTCAAGATGCCGTCCTCATACTTGGCGGACACCTGTTCAGGCTGCACATCGCCCACATAGAAGCTCCGGCTGCAGGACCCGGCATAGCGCTCCTGGCGGATATACTTGCCTTCCTTGTCCTTTTGGTCCTTATCCAACCCTTTGCTGGCGCTGATCGTCAGGTATCCGTCCCTCAGATCTACGTCAATCTCATCCTTCTTAAAACCGGGCAGGTCGATGTCTATCTCATAGGTATTCTCGGTCTCCCGCACGTCAGTTTTCATCAGGTGTTTGGCGTTCTTCCCATACAGAGGATTGCGGCCGCCCCACATGGGGAAGTCCATAAACTTGCTGTCAAAGAAATCATCAAATAAATTCTCACCAAAAATGCTGGGCAACATAAGTCATTCCTCCATTCTCAACACTTATTGTCTGCCCTTCCGGGGGACCTCTCTGATCCCCTCTCGGAACAATTATGTTATAGCGCCTTGGCTTAGCGCTGTCAATATGAGAGTGCTAATATTTACAAATTAAGCGATCTTTGTTCACAAAATATTCGATTTTTCCGGCGGAATTTCACATATCTTTTCTTTTCTCTCACTTTTGGCAGAGAGAGCTCCCTCCTGTGGCCTCAATGGGTCCTCTCCCGCTTCCAGCACGGTCAGACGGTTCCCTTCCACGGTAAATTTGACCTCCAGACCTCCAAACTCCAGGCCATAGATTCGATCCGGCTGATGCTGGTATGGAGGGCGTGGGTCCTGAGCCAGGATTCCCACCAGTGCCTCCCGTAGCTCCTCTGGGATCTGCTCTGCCGCAGACGGCTGTATCTCTACCTGGAGAGTCGGAGTCTTGGGCTCCTGTGCAAACCCGCCCACCGCCTCCGGATGGCAGTCACCGTAGGGCAAATAGGGTTTAATATCATAGATGGGACTTCCATCCATCAGGTCCGCCCCCGCTACCAGCAGCACCGGACCATGCTGCGGATGTTGTTCCACTTTCTCCAGGCGCACACAGGAGAGACCGATGGGATTGGGCCGGAAGGGGGAGCGGGTGGCAAAGACACCCATGCGCACGTTTCCGCCCAAACGCGGTGGCCGCACAGTGGGGGACCAGCCTGCTCCAACAGACTGGGAGAACTGCCAGATCAGCCAGATATGACTGAACCCCTCTAAGCCCCTCAAGGCATCCGGATTCCGGTACTCCGGTTCGAACACCACCATGGCTCGCAGCGCCTCCACCAATCCACTCTGCCTGGGAATTCCGAATTTCGTAGGAAAATCGCTGTGAATCCGTGCAATCATCTGAAAACTGTGCTGCTGTGCCATAACCCGCGCTCCTTTCTGTCTCTTATTTTGAGCATAGCACAGACAAAATTTCTCTGTCAACCTTCGTCTGGGACAAAAAGATCCCGCTCCCAGCCTACGCTGAGAGCGGGAAACAGAAAAGGCCAATTCAGGACACGTCCATGTCCTTACCAGAAGAAGCTACCAAAGGGCCAGCCGCCGTAGCTTCCGCCCTGCTGTTGGTTCTGGCTGGACTGGTCCTGGGGCAGCTGGTTGGCCGCCTCGGTGTCGGCGTTCTTCTCGTCGAAGGTGATGGTCAGCTCCAGCCGGTCGCTGCCCCGGAGCACCATCAGCTTGGCGGTGTCTCCCGCCTTGTAGTTGCTGGACAGGGCGGCGGTGAGGGCAGTGCTGGAGTCGATAGCGGTGTCGTCGATGGCAACAATGATGTCGTTCACCTGCAGCCCCGCCTTCTGGGCGCAGGAGCCCTCGGCTACGCTCTCCACATAGGCCCCGGCGGACACCCCGTAGTGCTGGGCGTAGTCGGGGACGGAGGTTACCTGGATACCCATATAGGGCTTTCCGGTGACATAGCCGTGCTCAATCAAATCCTGGATAATGGTCTTTACATCGTTGATGGGGAGGGCGAAGCCCAGGCCCTCGGCGGCCACACCGGAGCTGCTCTGGGTGTACTTTGCGGTGACGATGCCCACCACATTTCCGTAGCTATCAAACAGGGGGCCACCGGAGTTGCCGGGATTGATGGCGCAGTTGGTCTGCAGCACGTTCAGGGTGGTGGTCTCCTGCTGGCCGGTGGAGGGGTTGGTGCCGCTGGTGGTGATCAGCCGGTCCAGGGCGGACACCAGACCGTCGGACAGAGAGTAGGTCAGCTCGCCCAGGGGGTTGCCGATGGTGTACACCGTCTCGCCCACTACCAGCTGGTCGCTATCCCCCAGGGTGACCGGCTGCAGGCCGGAGGCATCGATCTTGATGACAGCCACATCGTTGTCCTGCTCGCCGCCTACCAGGGTGGCCTCATACTTGTCCCCGTTGGCGAAGGAGACGGCGATGGACACGGAGGGGTCCTCCGCTGCGTCCTCAATCACGTGGTAGTTGGTGACGATGTAGCCGTCCTGGGTGAGCACGAAGCCGGAGCCGCTGGCTGCCGAGGTGGTGGTCTGTCCGAAGATATTTACTGATGTGGTGGATACCGTGATGCCCACACAGGAAGCCAGATTTGAGGCGTACAGCTGCTCCGGGGTCATAGGCTGTCCATTGCTGCTGTTGGCCACCGTGTTCACGTCCACAGTAGGCCGCTCCCCCTCATACATCACGGTGTCCGGGGTCACAAAGCTGCGGTAGGCCGCCGCACCGCCCACCCCAGCGGCGCCCCCCACCACTGCGCAGGCCAGAAGCAGAGCGGCAATGCGTCTGCCTCGACCAGACCTCTGTTTATGGGACTCCGGTCCACCGCTGTTGGCGGGATTGGGCGTCGGGTCTGTATAATCTCCAAACCCGCCCCGATATCCATCGTTCTCACTATTATAAAATTTAAATTCGTTGTCAGCCATATTGAATCACTCCTCCATGTGAAATCTCCAGGGGTTTTCCCTTTTGACAGGAGTTAGTATACCGAAGAAATATGAAAAAAGCATGAAGAAACATCGGGGTTTTTTTGAATTTTCCCCCAAATAAATGTTACGATTCCTCTTAAAGTTTAAAAAACTGAATTTTTCTTAGGCTTTCTCCCATCTTCAGTGCCCTTTTCTGACAAATATCCTGGTCCCCGTCCGCAGGGCGCCGCCTCGGATTTTATAGAAAATTGTTCCCCTCATACGCAAAAGAACGGCAAGTTTGCGCTTGGAGGACTGTGTGAAAATTTTTTTGCTCTCTATGCAGCCAGCATATTGTTTTCCGTTTTAAAATGGGGTAAAATTAAGACATAAGAGCCCTGCGCTTCTGAAAAAATGTTTTCAGCGGGCACAGGAATTCATCTTGTCCCCTTTTGTGTGAACGTGTGGACGGAGTTGGACTACAGGCGGAGCGGATCTGCTCTGTTTGTATAAATTGGAGAAAAGAGGGAACGTATGAAAAAGTTTGGAAAACGTCTCATCGCCGTGGCCCTGACGGGCGCGCTGGCGTCTGGACTCTGTCTTCAGGCCTCAGCGTTTACTTATCCGACAGAGTACTGGCCCCTGCAGGCCTCCTGGAACGACGTCCAGATCAATCAGGACGTGGCCGGGACACTCTCCGTGGCCCAGCAGACCTACGATCTGTTCCAGGGCTACGCGCTGGGTCAGGAGGTGTGCCTGATCCTGGAGCCCATCTGCGGCAAGGCCGCCTGGTGCTGCGAGCTCCAGGGGGACATTGACGGGGCTGTGGTGTGGCTGCAGCGCCAGCAGGTGTACGCCCAGTGGCTCAACGACAACTACGCCAGCTACTACGACACCCTGCTGAACATCAATGCCCAGCTCAACCAGCTCCAGCGGACCATGGAGGTCTACACCCTGGCCCAGGACCCGGCTGACGTGCCCTACTACGGCGTCACTGGTGAGCCCGTCTCCGGCGTGTACTACGGCACCGTGGCGGAGGGCAACAACGTCAACGACTCCGCCGCCCTGGTGTACGTCACCTTCCAGGACGGCTACACCATGGACTACTGGCTGGACTACTTCTCCAATATGAACGCCACAGTGGACGAGGCCCTGAACCACGGCGGCGTGGTGGAAGTGGCCTGGAACTTCTCCCCGGAGAGCAGTGCCGGCGTGGAGCGGGTCCTGGCCGCCGACAGCTACATCGCCGAGAGCGTGGCCGCTCTGGGCGCTCGGAACTGCACGGTGCTGCTGCGCCTGGGTGCGGAGGTCAACTGCTGGCCTGAGCTGCCCGACCCCCAGCGCTTTATCCAGGCGTTCCAGAAGATCGCCACAGTGGCACACCAGTACCCCAACATTGCGGTGGTATTCTCCCCCAACGACGTGTCCAGCCGCCTGACCAACTTTGAAGCCTACTACCCCGGCGACGCCTATGTGGATTGGATTGGCGTGTCCTCCTATAAGGACGGCGGCCCCGGCTATGGCAGCAGCTTTGTCTACACCGACACCGCCCACGTGGACGACGCCTTCCCCAGCAGCGGCATCTACAACAACGACCCCATCACCGTGCTCCAGGACCTGAACGAGTTCGCCCGGGCCCACAACAAGCCCATGATGATCAGCGAGTGCGGCATGGGCCACTATGACAAGAGCACCGGTGCGGACCAGACCGCCTGGGCCGCCTCCCAGCTCACCAAGTTCTACAGCTACATCCCCATGGTGTACCCCCAGGTAAAGGCCATGTTCTACTTTGACATTGACCTGGCCGCCGCTCACCACACCTACGCCCTGAGCAACAACGGCACCATGCTGTCCACTTACCGCCAGGCGGTCTCCGGCGGCCCCTTCCTGCAGGGGATCGGCACCACCCAGGGTGCGGCCTACACCCGCCTGTCCACCGTCAATGAGGTGATGGACACCCTGAACCTGTACACCTACGCCATCTTCCCGGGCTCCGGCTCCGCCACCTGCCAGTACTTCCTGGACGGCGCCCTGGCCTACACTGCCACCAGCGAGCCCTTTGCCTACTCCCTGGATGTGTCCAGCCTGACCCCCGGCGCCCACACCCTCACCGTGACCGCCAGCCGGGACCAGTTCTCCAAGACCATCACCCGCACCTTCTATGTGGGCAGCAACGGCTCCATCACCGGCTCTGACGCACTGCCTCTGGATCTGTCCACTGCCAGCGGTTGGGCCGCCGGTAACCTGCTGGGTGCTAACTCCCTGGGCCTTATCACCAGCCGGACCAGCTCCAACTTCACCGCCAACATTACCCGCCTGCAGTTCGCGGAGCTCGCAGTGAACCTGATTGAGAAGGCCACCGGCTCCACCCTGCCCACTGGGAACCAGAGCTTTACGGATACCAGCGATCCTGTGGCTTTGAAGGCGGCGCAGGCCGGAATCACAGGCGGCACTGGAGCGGGCACCTTCTCCCCGGACAACCCTATCACCCGTCAGGAGATCTGCGTCATGCTTAAGCAGGTGATCCGCTGTGTGGACGAAGCCACCGGCTCTAACACGCTCACCAATCAGGACACCACACTGAACAGCCAGATCACCGACGCCGACCAGATCGACAGCTGGGCGCTGGAGAGCATGGCTCTGATGAATAACAATGGACTGATGAGTGGAGATAACAACATGCTCTTCCCGAAGAGCAGCACCTCTATTGAACAGGCCATCACTATGATTTTGGCTCTGTACAACAAGTTTTAAACTCTCTACCTGAGAGGGTGGTGCTGCAAAGTAGACAGAATGTGTACGCACTCCGTCATATTGAGGAAAATGGCCGCCCATGGGCGGCCATTTTCCGTAGGGGTCCCAATTGCCGAGAGGCCGCGGAAGAGGCCCCCCAGTGACACCCTTGTGAAAGTCAATAATTTTGCAGCGAGTCTTTCTTTTTGCGCGCTGGGCTTCTCTGCATCTGGCCGGCAGGTGCAGGGAGGAGACGGACGCGCGCCTTCCAGCGGGGCTCAAAAACTAGACCCTCTATTTATCAGCATATTCTCTTGGATTTGGAGCTTTTTCTCCTGCTTTACAATTTTTCATAGACATGCCCCCCGTTCCATAGTACAATCTTTTTGTCCCGATTTTGATGTTTCTGGCTTCCTCCGCTCTGGCGGGCGGAGACGCACAAAAGAATAGGGACGCTGCCAGAACAAATTGGAAGGAGAGAAATCAGCGTTGGTCAAAAATTTGACAGAGGGACCGCCGCTTAAGCTTCTGTTTTTCTTCGCCCTCCCCATGGTGGCGGGCAATCTCTTTCAGCAGCTGTATAATATGGTGGACACCATGGTGGTCGGCAAATTCGTGGGAGAAGATGCGGTTGCCGCCGTAGGTTCCTCTTTCCCCATTGTATTTTTATCTGTAGCGGTGGCCTCTGGCCTATCTATGGGCTGCAACGTGGTAGTTTCCCAGCTCTTCGGCGCAGGACGGATCCACGAAATGAAATCTACAATTTCTACAGCTATTCTCTCTCTTGGTGTGCTGGGCCTTATCATCATGGTCTTAGGCACTCTGCTGGCCGGTCCTCTGCTGGTGCTGCTGGGCACTGACCAGGAAATCATGGCGGACTCCCAGACCTATCTGCGCATTTACTTTGGTGGCGCGGTGTTTCTCTTTTTATATAACACACTCAACGGGATCTATAACGCCCAGGGCGACAGCCGCACACCCCTTATTTTTTTGATGATCTCCAGTTTAACCAATATTGTGTTGGATCTGGTATTTGTCATCTGCTTCCATATGGAGGTGGCCGGTGTGGCCTGGGCGACACTGATTTCTCAGGGGCTGTGCGCCGTGTGCTCCCTACTTGTGCTCATCCGCCGGCTAAAGCGTATGCCCTGTGAAGAGACCAGGCGCGGTGAAAAAATCCCCCTCTTTCACTGGACTGCGGTGAGCCGTATCGCCCGCATCGGACTTCCCTCCATGCTGCAGCAGTCTCTGGTCTCCCTCTCCATGATGATGATGCAAGGTCTGGTCAACTCCTACGGCAAAGTGCTGGTGGCCGGCTATACTGCAGCCACAAAAATTGACAGCTTGGCCATGCTGCCGAACATGAACTTCTCCAACGCCATGTCCAGCTACACCGCGCAAAATATCGGAGCCGGAAAATGCCAGCGAGTCAAGGAGGGCCTGAAGGCCTCTCTGCTGATGGTTGTGCTCTTCTCGCTCACCATTACTTTGATTATCTTTTTGTTTGGCCGTCAGCTGCTGGGGCTGTTTCTGGACCCGGGAGATGCCTCCGGCGCGCTGGGATATGGGCTTTCTTACATGCACACAGTATCCCTGTTTTATATTCTCATGGGACTGCTGTTTGTTCCCAACGGCATGCTGCGCGGGGCCGGAGATATGGCCGCCTTCACCTTCAGCTCCATGTGCAACCTCTTCTCCCGGGTGGGAATTGCCTACTCTCTGGCTTATTTGACACCACTGGGTGTAGAATCCATCTGGTGGTCAATTCCTGCTGGCTGGGCCGTCGGTGCGGCGGTCTCCCTCTCCCGCGTAAAAAGTGGCCGTTGGATGAGGGGAGCTGTGGCGGATCAGTAGATGCTTTTTCAGAGGACCGGGCGTCTATCACAGCGGTACAGATCCATCTGTACCGCTGTAATTTATAAAAATTGAGAACCTGCTGCAAGATCCGTTTGCAGCAGGTTCTCTGATTTATCTGGATTCCGTACGGTAGTCCGCCTCCACAGGGGAGAAAAATAGTCTGAGGATGTACAGCGGAGCCAGCTATTTGAGTTTACAAAGTTTTTGTTCTGAAAATAGAAAATGAAAAAGGAAAGGAGCACTAGTTGGTATAGCGGTCTGGAACCGGGAGGTCCAGGTCCTCTTCCGTCAAATCCCTGGTATAGGGATTGACCAGGGCGTTCAAGGTTGGGAGGATATCCTCCGCCTGATAGATGTAGTTGGTGGAGCCGCCCCACTTATAACCCTTTAGTACGCCGTCCCCCCGTCCTGGGAGGGAGCCCTGCTGGATAGCAGTCGACAGATCCAGCTTCAGTGCCTCCTCCGCAAAGTAGAGCATATCGTCCGGAGACAGGTTTGTCTCCACATAGGAGTTAAAAATATCCAAAAATGCGGTCACTTTTGTCAAAGAATTCCAGGAAATAACTTTCTTCGCCAGGGACATCAGCACCTCACGCTGAAATTCTCCCCGCTGCACGTCGGTATACCACTGATTGGCCATATAATTGGGACTATCCGCGTTGTCGTGGCGGTAGCGCACTGCCTCCATGGTCTCCTGGCCGTTCAGGTGCTGGAGGCCCTTGCTGAAATGGATATGCAGATTTTGATAGGGGTCATCATAGTTCATATTCAGAGGGATCTCCACATCTACTCCCTTCAGTTCATCTACCAGGGCAATAAAGCCCTCCAGATCCACGTGAACATAATAATCCACTGGGACGCCGAAGGTCTGTTGAATTTCGTCCATAAGAACTTCCGCCCCGCCGTTATGATATGCGTAATTGAGCTTGGCGGTCTGAGTGGTCCAGGTCCGGTTGACCGCTGTGTCTCTTGGAATAGAGATCATGCCGATTTTTCCCTGGGCTACATCGAAGCTGACGAGAATAATGGAGTCCGTGTTGCTGCTGTCCACATCTTTCCCAAGAAGAACAAAATTCCAAACCAGATCCCTGCGGACCAGGGCGTTTGGGTCCTCTGGCTGTGTGAGAAGATGGGTCTCACTGCTCCCTGTAATCTCTGGGGACGCCGGCTGGCGAATGTCAGGCGGGCGCACCATCAGCTCGTGAGCGATATAGAGGCCGACCACAATGGCGGACAGGGCCACGATACAGAGATAAAATTTAAAAAAGAGGCTGTGTCGGTGCTTTCCTCTGCGCCGGGAGGCTTGCGGTTGAAGCCTCCGGCCGCCGGAACTGCGGACCCGGCTGCCCGGCCTTGTACGGGATTCAACCAGGGCGGTTCCCTCCTTCCTAAACAATCCATTCTCCCTGCGCACCAGCAGAAGCGGGAGCGGAATATGGAGACGGAATGAGACACAAGCAAATACCTAAGCTGAACTAGTATACTAAATTCGCCGCGTTTCGGCAAGAGGGCAGAGCAGATGTTCAAAAATTCTTAACCATTTCGCCGCAGCGGAGAAGGGGTTTTTCTTTTCAAGCCTTCCATTTTGTGCTAAACTGATGTTGTCCACTTGGTATTCCGGCAAATCAGGAAAGGCGGGAACGATTTATGCACGACAGGCTGATTCGGTCAATCACAGCTTTGACGGCAGAGGCCCTTGTTCAGCGGGGGCTGCCCTTTGCAAGGGACAAGAAAGCTGCATTGGAACTGCTGCGCGCTCCCGGATGGGCGGAGGAGCTCTCCCAGCTGCTGCCAATCCGCCGGCGCTTGGAATGTGAGGAAGTTTTGGAGCTGTGCGCCCCCATCCTTCCCAAGCTGTCTCCCGCGCCGGAGGACGGATGGCTGACCTTCTGCTATCGATATGTGCGCTCGATCCTCTATCCGGAGGGGAATTTTGCCCCAGACGCTGCAGAGTATGAGCCCGGAGCTCGGTTTTTCCTCACGGTTCTCCAGGTCCTTTTGGATCAGGAGCGGCAAGCCCTGCCTTTTGATCCCCTGATGGATTTTCAATTTCTTACTCCGGAGGAATATAGGTCCTGCGACTGCGGCCGGGAGTATGAGCGTTTCCTCCAGGCCTTCCGGGGGGAGTATGTGTATGAACTTATGCGTCTGGGACAGGAGGTCACCCCCTTCCGCACCCTGGGCCATATCGCCGGCGTCCACTATATCGCCATGACCGCCGCCCGGGGACTCCGGACCGCCGGAGTGGATGTGGATCTGGCTCTCATCTCCGGTGCCGCCGCAGCTCACGACATCGGGAAATATGGCTGCCGGCCGGGGGAGCGGGTGCCCTATCTCCACTACTATTACACCGACCAGTGGCTGCTGGCGCGGGATATGGAGGGAATCAGCCACATTGCCGCCAACCACTCCACCTGGGATTTAGAACTGGAGTCTCTTTCGGTGGAGTCCCTGTGTCTGATCTACGCCGATTTCCGCTCCAAGCAGGACCGGGACGAGAAGGGGCAGGAGATTACGGTTCTCTACCCCTTGGACCAGTCCTTCCAGGTGATTCTGTCCAAGCTGGACAATGTGGACAGCAGCAAGCGCCGCCGGTATGAATTTGTTTACGGCAAACTCCACGACTTTGAGGACTACATGCGTTCTCTGGGTGTGGACACAGATTTGACCGGGAAGCCCGGGACCCCAGCCCCCCACAAGGATCCCGCCCTTATGAGTCCTGACGAGACGGTGGAGGGATTGGTGCTGTTATCTGTAGGCCACAACATCCATATGATGCACATGCTGTCCAACGAGCGGAAATTCGGCAACATCATCGAGGCCGCCCGCTCCACCAAGGACTGGAAACAGCTGCGGGCCTATCTGAATATTTTCCAGGAGTACTTCACCTATCTGTCTGTGCGTCAAAAAACCCAGGCGCTGTCCTTTCTGTACGAGTTGCTCGTCCACCGGGAGGGCGACATCCGCCGACAGGCCGCCTATCTCATTGGCCGGATTATCGCCCTGTTCCACCTGGTGTACCGGAAGGAGCTTCCCAATGACGTCACCAGCGACCCGGCGGCGGAGGTGCCCTTTACCCTCTGGGAGCAGTACCTAGACATGATTATCTACCCGGACCATAAGACTACCAAGCAGCAGCGCAGCCATATCAGCTATACCCTGAAACTGGTGGTGGGGGGCCTGCTGGAGCACGCCCGTCCGGTGGATATCCCCCGGTTCGTGGGGGCCTTTCTGAAGTACTTCGACCGGCCGGAGGAAAAGGATGAGGATACCGCCTTCACCCTGCTGGATGCCGCCCGGTATCTGCCGCAGAAATATTACTCTGTGGAGCGGCGCAGTCAAGTGATCGAATTTGCAGGGCATTGGGCTCAGGTGCGAAACCTGCGGATGCAGACAGCCGCAATGCAGTTTCTCCGCTCGGCGGAGCGGTCCTTGCCCCGAGACAACCCACAGCTCAAGCGAATTGTGGAGCTGGCCCGCGCCGTACCCCCCAACAGCCTGCCCATCACCTTCCTCCAGTACCGGATTTTCCTGCGGGCAGGGGAGAACGTATCCTATCACAAGCACATCCTCTATGACCAGGACATTACCAGCGAGGTGTTTCTGGATAACTTGAAAAACGCCACCCACTGGTGCGTCAAGTCAGTGGGGGTGGAGCTGCTCCGAGACCAGGTAGAGCACGGTATGATGGAGCATATTCTCCATATCTGTACCCACTTCTCCAATCTCATTAAGGTCTCTGAGCGGGTGGTGGTCCGCCACGATGCCGGCGCCGCTCTGGTGCGAATCCTGCCCCTCCTGCGCCGGGACCAGCGCAACGAGGTGGTGGTAGAGCTGGGCAAGGGGCTGGAGATGGGCCAGTACGAGATCTCCAAGTACATCCCCCAGTACCTGGGCCAGGCGGCCTTGTATTTGTACCCCAGTGAGCTGGACGAGCAGGTGCTGTGGCTGAAAACCCTGCTGGGCTCTCCAAACGACTCGGCGGTATCCGGGGCGCTGAACACCATTGGCGTGCTGTTGCAGCACTACCCCGCCTACCGGGAGCGCTTCTCCCAGTCCAGCGAGGACTATGAGAACCGGCGTCAAGAGCTGCTGGGTCTGCTGCTCCAGGGGCTGGCCCACTACCGGCCCGCTGTACGACAGGAGGCCCTCCTGGTCACCGGCAATCTCCTATTTGAGAGTGACATTCTCCCCATGGAGGAGAAGGCTCACCTGTTTGCCCTGAGCTACCGCAAGCTTCTCTTCCTCATCCAGGAGGCCACGGTGCAGGACGACAACATGACCTTTTACTATCGGGCCGCCGCCCTGTCGGACATCAACCGGTTTATCGCCCTGTGGCGGCTGGACCACGGGCCCTTCTCCTTCCTGCGGCCCCAGAAGGTCGCCTTCTTTCCCGGCACCTTCGACCCCTTTACCCTATCCCACAAGGGGATCGTCCACGCTATCCGGGATCTGGGCTTCGAGGTCTATCTGGCGGTGGACGAGTTCTCCTGGTCCAAGAAGGCCCAGCCCCACCTGATCCGCCGACAGATTGTCAGCCTGTCAGTTGCCGGAGACTTCCACGTCCATTTGTTCCCCGACGAGATTCCGGTGAACATCGCAAACCCAAAGGATTTGAAGCGCCTGCAGGAGCTGTTCCCCTACCAGGAGGTGTACCTGGTGGCGGGGAGCGACGTGGTGGTACATGCCTCGTCCTATCAAGATCCTCCTCGGGAGTGGTCCATTCATTCCATGAACCACATCATCTTTCGCCGGGACGGGGAGGCCCCCCTGCCTGACAATCTGCCTATCACCGGAAAGATCATCCAGCTCCAGCTACCCCCTCATCTGGAGGATATCAGCTCCACCCGCATCCGGGAGAACGTGGATTTGAACCGGGATATCTCCAATCTCATCGACCCGGTGATTCAGGACTTCATTTATCAAAATGGCCTCTACCTCCGGGACACCCAGGACAAGCCTCTGGTGAACGCCACCACCCTCTCCTTCCAGTGGGTCAAGGAGCCCGACCGCCGGATGGTGGAGGACCTGACTGCCGGCCGCTCTGACCGGGAGGCCGTTCGTACTGGAATTCTCCAGGGCCGAGACCAGCTTCTGCTTCTGCGCTCTAGCCAGAGAGGAAACCTGCTGGGCTATGTGAGCTTCCGATATCTGACCGCCACGCAGCTTTTCAGCGCCCTTCGAGATCCGGAATTGACCAACCGCATCCGCCTGCGCTCATCAGGGACCACTCTGCTCATCACCGCGGCGGCCGCCGACCAGTCCGATCCCCTGCAGGACAATCTGCACCTGCTGTTTACCGAGGTGCTGGCCCAGGCCCTCACCGACGATTGCATCTACGGAGTGTATCGACCCTACGGCGCCCCTCCGGACGAGGCGATTGTAGACGTACTCACCAGACAGGGATTTCTCCACCGAGAAGTGGACCTGCCCCTGTGGGAGGTGGACATGAGCGCCCCCACAGTTCTGATCCAGAACCTGGAGACCACCGTGCAGGAGCCCCTTTGTCACAATCTGAGAGTGCTCTCTGCCATCCGGTCAGGGCATAGGCGTCTGCAGACAGCTCTGACAAAACTCTATCCGGGGTTTTTGGTGCTCACACTGTCTGCGGATATCATCCACCAGCGGTTGTTGGAGATGATTACCACCTACAACGAGGTGCCCGCCGTTCCCACCACGCCGCGGAAACTGGGGAGAAATATGTGTGTGCCCTACGGCAAAATGCTCCGCAGCAAGCTGGTGCCCAATACGGTGACCAAGACCATCCACACTGACAAAGTGTACACTCCCGATTTGTCAGAGAGCACCATTGAGGCCTTTCCCAATTACTCCCCCATTCCAAGCCAGATCCGCATGATAAAATCCTTCAACCGGCCCGTCATTTTGGTAGACGACATCATGCACCCCGGTTTCCGCATCAAAGCCCTGGACCCTATTCTCCGCCAGGAGGATGTGGACATCCGCATGGTGCTGGTGGGAATTCTCTCCGGCCACGGGCGGGACCTGATGGACGCACAGGGGCGGCCTGTGGACGCGGTGTACTACCTGCCCCGGCTGCGGGAGTGGTTCGTGGAGTCCACCCTATACCCCTTCATCGGGGGCAACACTGTCCGCCGCCCTGCCCCGCCGGTGCCCGGCCTGTTGCCCGGCATCAACCACATCCTGCCCTACGCCTCTCCCTCCTTCCGCGAGGAGTGCAGCGAGGACGCTGTGTTTGAGCTGTCTAAGGTGTGCCTGGAGTCCGCCCGGGACGTCATTCTCACCCTGGAACAGGAGTACCGGGCCCTGTACGGCCGGAACCTGACCCTCAGCCGCCTGTCCGAGGCAATCATCCTGCCCCTGTGCCCCGACAAGGGCACCTGTCTGGCCTACGATCCCAGCCTGGCCGCCTCCGTATACCTGGAGAACGATCTGGAGCAGCTCATGCGCACCCACGCGGGACTGTAAGCGGCACCCTCTCAGTTTGGTCGCCCGTGGGCGCGCCCCTACACGCCGAAACTATACAACGAGGTGTATTACCATGTTCTATTATTACGAAAAGGATGGAAAAACCCTGGTCTCGGACCGGGACAACCTGCCCTATCCCAAGGGGATGCCCGTCCCTGGTGCGCCCATCTTCTATTTGGTGGAGGGGGACCCGGCGCTGGGCCGGGGGGCCTTCAAAGTGACCCACCCCGGCCAGCTGGCAAATCCCCACGGCCTAGAGGTGTTGGACGCCTCCCGTCTGCCGGACTTCCCCCTGGACAGTCCCCTGTCCGCCGCCCTGGAGGCGGGACAGCTCACCGCCGTGAACACCGGCCGGGCCGGGTGGGAGGATATCCTGTCCGCCGCCCCCAACACCAGAAAAAAGCGCCTGAACATTTTGGCCATCGGGGACGTGGGCTCCACTCTGCTCATCGGCCTAAAGCTGTTGGGCGGAGATGTGCTGTCCTCCATCGGCATCTGCGACGTGAGCGATAAGATCACCGGCCGGTGGGAATTTGAGATGGGACAGATCAACCTGCCCTGGGACTACGACGCCTTCCCCTATGTAGAGCCAGTTTCAATGGAAAAGCTCTTTGACTGCGATGTGTTTGTGTTCGTGGCCTCTAAGGGGATTCCCCCAGTGGGGTCTCAGGTGAAGGACGTGCGCATGGCCCAGTTCGAGACCAACGCCGCCATTGTGAAGCAGTACGCTCGAATGGCCCGGGAGGCCAGCTTCCAGGGTCTGTGGTGCGCTGTGTCCGACCCGGTGGACCCCCTGGCTAAGACCGCCTATCTGGAGAGCAACAGGGACGAGCACGGCGTCTGGGACGGCAAGGGCCTGCGGCCCGAGCAGGTCCAGGGCTTCGGCCTGGGGGTAATGAACGCCCGTGCGGCCTATTACGCCAAGAAAAATCCCAAATTGGCATCCTTCCTCAAGGAGGGCCGGTCCTTCGGCCCCCACGGCACCGGGCTGTGGATCGCCAACTCCATCGACCGCTACGACGAGGAGCTCTCTCAGGAATTGACCCACCTCACTGTCACCGCCAATCTGAAAATGAGGGAGATGGGCTTCAAGCCCTATGTGGCCCCCGCCCTGTCCTCCGGGGCCCTGTCCATCCTGCTCACCCTGCGGGGGGCGTGGCACTGTGGCTCTGTATTCCTGGACGGAATTTTCATGGGCGTGAAAAACCGATACACCCCCACTGGGGTGGAGACCGAGCTGCTGCCCCATATCCCAGATCCGCTCTTTGGACACATTCAAGAGGCGGCGGAGCATTTAAAGGGAATTTTGTGAGTAGAACTGGCAATGGATAGCGCAATAGGGAGGGGTATTATGAAACATCCTCTGCGCAGGTTTCTGAGCAACCTAACCGTGCTGCTGGTCTTTTTGTTCCAATTGAAACGGGGATTTGGTCCCCCTCCGGCGGAGCCTGGCATGATGTCCAGCGGAGCCATGCCAGGGACAGCGGCCGTTGTTGTGTCCGCATGTTTGTCTGCCATTTTGGCCGCCCTCCTCCTGTGGGCAGTTTTTGCCCTGTGGGATCGGTGGAAAAAACATTAAGGGCTGATTTTGATGAGGAGATGGTTCCGATATTCCTGACGGTATGTTATCCCCCTCTGGATGACCCGGGGCGCCAGCGCCGCCTAGACTTGGTGCTCTCCCGGGCCCTGGCGGGCCGGGAGGTGCAGCTGCTCCAACGGGCGGAGGAACTGGAGAAGCGCCGGGGGGAGCGGTTGCTCTTTGCTCTTCCCCTGGATGAGGCGGGGCAGAATGGGGAGTATTTCCGTATGTTAGCCCGCCTGCGCCGGGAGCCCTCTCTCCTAGAGGGGTGCACCGGCGGGCTGCTGGTGGACGGGCCGGGGGAGCTTTTTACCAAGTCCACGGCGGCGGAGCTGGCCCTGGCCATGAACGGGGCGGGCTGTGCCTTGGTGGGCCGGCCCCTGGTGGAGGCAACTGGCTCCCTGGCCAACTTCCGCATCCAGGCGGGAAACCTGGGGGTGGGACTGGAGGAGGCCTATGCGGCGGCGGCGGCGGAGCTGGCGGAGCGGGTGAGCACCTTCCAATTTCCAACCCGCCAGCGGCCCAGGCTGCTGGCCCTTCACGCCTCCAGCCATCACACCTCCAACACCATGGACCTGTGGGCCCAGGCGCAAAAGCGCCTGTCGCCACGGTGGCAGGTGGAAGAGATCGGCCTGCGCAACGGCACTCTGTCCGATTGCTCCGGCTGTCCCTATACCATGTGTCTCCACTTTGGGGAGCGGGGAGGCTGCTTTTATGGAGGACTGATGTCAGAAGAGGTCTATCCCGCCGTGCGCCGGGCGGACGCCCTGATCCTCATGTGTCCCAACTACAACGACGCCCTGTCCGCCAACCTCACCGCCTTCATCAACCGCCTCACTGCCCTCTTCCGGCAGACCCGATTTTACGATAAAGCGGTATTCGCTCTGGTGGTCTCCGGCTATTCGGGGAGCGACACCGTGGCTCGACAGGTGATCTCTGCTTTGAATATGAACAAATCCTTCTACCTCCCCCCACGGGCTCTCCTGCTGGAGACAGCCAACCACCCCGGAGAGGCCCTGGCGCTGCCGGGAATTCAGGATCGTCTGAACAGCTTTGTCCAGGGGATGGAGCGGCTATTTGACAATTAGCTGTTGGCCAAACTGCCAGGTAGCCGCATACTGAGTCTGACATACATTTGGCCCCGGCCTTGCAGCTGGCTGCGCGCTTTTAAG
Source organism: uncultured Oscillospiraceae bacterium (assembly GCA_944387745.1). The sequence goes on along the minus strand of CALXGD010000052.1, from coordinate 4,964 downwards.
TGGATTTCTCCGTCCTGATTGTTCTTGGTGGATGGACAGATGAGAGCCGGAGGCAGTGCCCTCTCTTATGCAGAGAACTCCTCTCCCAAACGGGAGGGGAGTTTTTTGTTTTACCGGCATCGCCGGCGCGATTTCGTGGAGGCAGAAAATACTCTCTGGTGGCTTTCCTGCGAATGGCTCCGATAGGGAATGCGGACGCCGGGGCCATCCTCGGCCAGGCTGTACGAATGGAGATACCCAATTTTCTTCCGGTTGTCCAGCAGCTGACCCATGGCCTGTATCACATTTTTCTCTGTGACCGGCATGTCCTGAATTTGTCCGTTTTCATCCCCCCTGCGTGGGGCCAGGCGTCCACTTGATTACGGCAGAAGGACATCTGGCAAACAGCCTTCTGACGGCATAAAGCCGCAGAGAGCACATATATTGGTTCTGACAAGGACCTTTTTAAAGGAGGCAAACGGCCATGAAAACCTTTCTGATCCGCCGCCGGACAATCTCTCTGTTTTTATGCGGGCTGCTGGTGTTCGGAATTTTCTATGTGGTCAACTATCCCGCCGCTGTGGATGCCTCCGCCTCCCAGCGGCAGCTGCCCATCTACTGTGTCCAGCGGGATCAGAAGTTGGTCTCCATCAGCTTTGATGCGGCCTGGGGCAATGAGGACACGCAGCAGCTGATTGATATCTTAGGCCGCTATCAGGTAAAGGCCACCTTCTTCGTGGTGGGGACCTGGGTGGATAAATACCCGGAGTCGGTGAAGGCCCTTCACGAGGCGGGCCACGAGGTGATGAACCACTCCAATACCCACGCCCATTATCCCCAGCTGTCTGCTGAGGAGATTGTCGCCGACCTGAACGCCTGCAACGACAAAATTGAGAGGATCACCGGTGTGCGGCCCACCCTGGTGCGGCTGCCCTACGGGGACTATGACGACAACGCCGTCCGTGCGGTACGGGCCCTGGGCATGGAGCCCATCCAGTGGGATGTGGACAGTCTGGACTGGAAAGAAATTTCTGCGGAGGAGATTACCCAGCGGGTGACGGAAAAGGTCCAGCCTGGCTCCATCGTTCTTTTACACAATGCAGCCCTCCACACTCCGGAGGCCCTGCCCGCCATTCTGGAGACACTTATTCAGGACGGATATACCTTTGTCCCCATCTCTCAGTTAATTTTGGGCGGGGAGTACAACACCGACTACATCATCGATCACACCGGCCGCCAATATCCGGCAGCGCAGCCCTTTAAGTGTACACAAATTATGAATTCGCTTGCATTTTTCTGCAAAGCGCGCTATCATAATGTTAGCACTCAAAGAAAATGAGTGCTAACATTATGATTTTGTTTTGTTATAAAACTACTTTCTTATACATGGAGGAAATCAAAATGTCAGAAAAGAAACAATCTCAAGCGGAATCCAAGCGTCTGTTGGACCTGATGATCTACTCGAACTACACCCATAAGGAGATCTTCCTGCGAGAGCTGATCTCCAACGCCAGCGATGCGGAGGACAAGCTGGCCTACAAGGCACTGACAGACGACCAGGTGCCGGTGGATCGGAGCGAGCTGAAAATCACCCTCGTACCGGACAAAGAGAAGCGCACGCTCACCGTCTCCGACAACGGGGTGGGTATGACCCGAGAGGAGTTGGAGAGCAACCTGGGCACCATCGCCCACAGCGGCTCCCTTCAGTTCAAGCAGGAGGTGGCCAAGGAGGAGAAGAGCGACGAAATTGACGTCAGCGGCCAGTTCGGCGTGGGCTTCTACTCCGCCTTTATGGTAGCCGACCATGTCACTGTGATTTCCAGAGCTTACGGCAGCGGCGAAGCCTGGATGTGGCAGTCGGACGGGGCGGACGGCTATACGTTGACCCCGTGTGAAAAGGACGTGCCCGGCAGCGACATCATCATGCACATCAAGGCCAATGCCGACGGCGAGGACTACGATCAATATCTTGAGACCTATAAATTACAGGAACTCATCAAAAAGTACTCCGATTATATCCGCTACCCCATTGTTATGGAGGTGGAGGACTACCGCCAGAAGCCCAAGCCGGAGGACGCTGGGGAGGACTACAAGCCCGAGTGGGAGACGGTGAAGGAGTGGAAAACCATCAATTCCATGGTCCCCTTGTGGCAGAGGCCCAAGAGCAAGGTTTCCGAGGAGGAGTACAACAGCTTCTACAAGGAGAAGTTTATGGACTGGCAGGATCCCCTAGCTGTGATCCATACCAGCGCGGAGGGAGCAGTGACCTATAAGGCTCTGCTGTATATCCCTCAGAAGGCCCCCTACGACTTCTACACCCGGGAGTACCAGAAGGGGCTGCAGCTCTACTCCTCCGGCGTGATGATTATGGACAAGTGCGCCGACCTGCTGCCCGACTACTTCCGCTTTGTGAAGGGCGTGGTGGACTCTCCCGACTTCTCCCTGAACATCAGCCGGGAGATCCTACAGCATGACCGCCAGCTGAAGGTGATTGCCAACGCCCTGGAGAAGAAGATCAAGGGCGAGCTGGAGAAAATGCAGAAGGACGAGCCGGAGAAATACGAGACCTTCTGGGCCGCCTTCGGCAGCCAGATCAAGTATGGGGTGGTAGCCGACTACGGCGCTCACAAGGACAAGCTGAAGGACCTGCTGCTGTTCTGGTCCTCCAAGGAGGGGAAGAACACCACCCTGGCCGCCTATAAGGACCGGATGCCCGAGGACCAGCCATACTACTACTACGCCTGCGGTGAGAGTGTGGAAAAGATCGCCAAGCTGCCCCAGGTGGAGCGCATCCTGGACAAGGGCTATGAAATTCTCTACTGTACCGAGGACGTAGATGACTTTGTCATGCAGGCCCTGGGGGAGCTGGACGGCAAAAAGCTCATGTCCGCCACCGCCGAGGACGCCCTGCCCCAGACCGACGAGGAGAAGAAGGCCGCCGAGGAGAGGGCCGAGACCGGCAAGCCGGTGCTGGAGGCCGTAAAGACCGCTCTGGGGGACAAGGTGAAGGAGGTCCGCATCTCCAAAATTTTAAAGTCCGGTGCCTGCTGTCTGTCCGCCGACGGCCCCGTCTCTCTGGAGATGGAGCGCTACATGCGCAAGCTGGAGGGCGGAGAACACATGAAGGCCGAGCGGGTGCTGGAGCTCAACGCCGACTCCGCCCCCTACGCCGCCCTGCAAAAGGCGGTGGAGGCCGGAGACCAGGCCACAGTGGAGAAGTATTCCAAGCTGCTCTACGGTCAGGCGCTGATGCTGGCCGACCTGCCCCTGGAGGACCCCGCCGAGTACGCCCAGCTGGTGTGTTCCCTGATGGTGTGATGGGATTGTAACAACAAAAAGCAAAAACATGGCCGTCCAGCTGGACGGCCATGTTTTTGTATTTTTACGTTTGTTCTCCTATGGACATATGGAAATGTGCCGACATTCTAAAGGACGCTGGGCTTCTGCCGCTGATTTTACTTCGTTTTAAGAGAAAGCAACAAACCATCTCCATTGCAATTGCCGCCTACGGTGCGCCTCTGCAGAGGATACAGGGGCAAGCGGACTTTGCGATTACAGAGGGCTGCGGTGAGTCCGAACAAAATCACGAAACGCCCTTAAAATTTTTCTACCAGGAGGTCTGTATATCTCCAAAGGAGAGCGACCTTGTAAACGGAATATCCGGGGTGTGGCTTAAAATTCCCGGTCAGGAGTTTCTGCTTGTTTACCCGATCACCTGCTTGGCGATGTCCACGCTCTCCTTGGCGTCCTTGGCGTAGAAGTCGGCGTGAATCTCTTTGGCGTACTCCGGGGTGAGCACCGCACCCCCCACCATGATTTTGCAGGGGAGGCCGGCGTCGTGGAGGGCCTGAATGGTCTCCGCCATGCTCTTCAGGGTGGTGGTCATTAGGGCAGACAGGCCCACCAGGGGGACCTGATGCTTTTGGGCGGCCTCCACCACGGCGGCGGGGTCCACGTCCCGGCCCAGGTCGATCACCGTGTAGCCGTAGTTCTCCAGGAGAACCTTCACGATGTTCTTGCCGATGTCGTGAATATCGCCTTTGACCGTGGCCAGCACGATGGTCCCCCGGCTGACGGAGGCCCCCTCCCGCTGGGCCAGAGTGTCCCGGATCACCTCAAAGGCGGCCTGGGCCGCTCCGGCGGACTGGATGAGCTGGGGGAGAAAGACCTTGTTGGCTTCAAAGTCGGCCCCCACCTTGTCCAGGGCGGGAATGAGGATGCGGTCCACAATGTCCATGGGCGCGTGGGTGTCCAGCAGGGCGCGGGTGGCTGCCCCAGCCTCGCCTTTCAGTCCGGCGACGACGATCTCCTCCAGGGAGCGGCTCCCCCCGGCGGAGGGGGCTGGGGCGCCCCCGCCTCCGGTGATGGTGGTGGACACCTGGGCATTGCCATAGGCGGCAATAAACTCCCGGGCGTTCTCATCCACGTTGGTGAGCAGGTGGAAGCACCGCACCGCCGCCATCATGGCCTCCATATTGGGGTTGAGGATGGGCAGGTCCAGCCCGGCGGCCATGGCCATGGTGAGGAAGTTCTGGTTGATGACCGGCCGGGCGGGCAGGCCGAAGGAGATGTTGGACACCCCCAGCACGGTCTTGAGGCCCAGTTCGTTCCTCACTCGCCCCAGGCCCTCCAGGGTCTGCACCGCCCCCTCTGGCTCGGCGGAGACGGTGAGGGTGAGACAGTCGATGTACACGTCCTCTCTGCGGATGCCGTAGGACAGGGCCCGGTCTAAAATCTTTTTGGCGATGTCCATCCGGGCCTGGACAGTCTTGGGGATGCCGTTTTCGTCCAGAGTGAGGCCCACCACCGCCGCCCCGTACTTCTTCACCAGGGGCAGAATGGCGTCCAGCACTCTGTCCTCTCCGTTGACGGAGTTGACGATGGCCTTACCGCAGTAGACCCGCAGCGCGCCCTCCAGCACCTTGGGGTCAGTGGAGTCCAGCTGGAGGGGGGCCTCCGTCACCCCCTGGAGGGCCTTTACCACC
>CALXGD010000051.1 GCA_944387745.1 uncultured Oscillospiraceae bacterium | reverse complement strand
GAATCAGGGGCTGGGACATCTCATAGATGAGGTCGGCGGCGTCGGTGGCAATCTTGGTGATGCCGTCGGTGTCCATGTGGAACACCACCTTCCGCTGGAGGGTGGAGGTGGAGTTGTAGAAGTGGAGAATGACGTGCTTGGCCCCCTGGATGGCCTCAAAGGTCTTTTTGATCAGGTGCTCCCGGGCCTGGACCAGCACCTGGATGGTCACGTCGTCGGGGATGTGATTGCCCTCGATGAGCTCCCGGCAGATCTCATACTCCGTCTCGCTGGCGGAGGGGAAGCCGATCTCGATCTCCTTGATGCCGATGTCCACCAGGGTGTGGAAATACTCCAGCTTCTCCTGGAGGTTCATGGGGTCCACCAGGGCCTGGTTGCCGTCCCGCAGGTCCACGGAGCACCACACGGGGGCGCGGGTGATCACCTTGTCGGGCCAGGTGCGGCCCACGATTTTCTGGGGCTGGAAAGGGATGTACTTTTTGTAGCCTGGATTCATGGTAAGAAAACCTCCTGCATGTTGGTTGCGGGGGCACGAAAAAAGCCCCCGACTTTTTCAAGTCAGGGGCGTGAATATGACACGCTGTACCACCCTGGTTCAGCCGCCGGTCACCCGGACGGCCCTCTAAGCCTCCAACAAGGCCGCGGCCGGTAACGGGGCCAGACGTCCTGCCTTACTTCGTTTCGGTTCAGGCAGGCTGCTCGGGGACCAGTTATTCACAGGGGGACCCGCGCCGGTTTGCACCAACCACCGGCTCTCTGAAGGGGGCGGCCCCTGTCTTTTTTCCCGTCTCAGCATTTACTGTGCCCTATTTTAACCAGGGAAGGGCAGTTTGTCAAGGAGAATTTTGTGACGTGTCTCCGTCCGGAATCAGGTGTACGTCCATCTGGGGATAGGGCATAGATACCCCCCGGCGCTGAAAGGCGGGGAGAATGGCCTCCAGAAGTCGGTAGTAGGTGTCCCAAAAATCCCCGGTGGCGGTCCAGGCCCGGATCAGGTAGTTCACCCCGCTGTCCCCGTACCCGCACAGGCGGATCTCCGGGGCGGGGTCCCGAAGAATGGCGGGGAACTGGTACACCGCGTCCTGGAGGGCGGCCTTTACGTCCTCCGCCTTGTCGCCGTAGGAGGCGCTGACAGTGATCTCCATCCGCCGCCGGCCCAGGCGGGTATAATTGATGATAGTGGCGGAGGAGAGCTGGCTGTTGGGGATATAGACCTCCTTGTTCTCCACGGTGGCCAGGGTGCTGTAGGACATGCCAATCATGGTCACGGTGCCTGAGACAGAGCCAATCTCCACATAGTCCCCGATGGTAAACGGCTTGGACACCAGGAGCATAATGCCCCCCGCCAGATTGGACAGGGTGTTTTGCAGGGCCAGGGAGACGGCCAGGCCGGCCACACTCAGCAGAGCGATGATGGAGGTGAGCTCCACCCCCAGGGAGCCCAGCAGCACCAGGGCCAGCGGCAGCCACAGCACTATGGACAGGGCGGAGCGGAGATACCGGTGGACAGGGGCCAGGGAGGCGTTTCGGGAGAGAAGCCGCTCCGCCGCCCGCTGGACGAGCTTGATGGCCACCACGCCGATGACCAGCACGAACACCGTCCGCAGGATATTTTCCAGGGACAGGGCCTGGAGGCTAAGTCCGCCGGTGACCTGGGCAAGGATTTCTTCTAATGACATACCAAACGCTCCTCCGTCTGAAAGCTGGGACAGGCGCACGGGAGCTTGCGTCTCCTGTGCGCCTGAGTCGGATCAGGTGGGATTTTCTAGAGCATACTTCTCCACATGGGCTTTCAGGCACTGGAAGGTCTCGGCGCTGATGTCGTGCTCCATGCGGCAGGCGTCGGCGGCGGCCACCTCCGGAGAGACCCCCAGCTTCACCAGCCACTCGCTTAAAAACCGGTGGCGCTCATAGACCCGCTGGGCGTTGGCCTCCCCCTCCGGGGTGAGCTCCAGCCGGCCGTCCTTCTCCATGGTGAGGTAGCCGTTGGCCTTCAGAATGGATACCGCCCGGCTCACCGACGGCTTGGAGAAGCCCAGGTATTGGGCCACGTCAATGGAGCGCACATAGCCCTTCTGCTGGTGCAGGATCAGAACCGCCTCCAAATAATCCTCTCCGGATTCATGCAGTACCATAAGTTTATACCGCCCCTTTACGCCTGATTTGACAGCTTGGAATCAACCCCCTCTCCGCAGCCCAGGACGGGCGGCAAGAGGCGGGAAAAGCCGCTGATATATAATAGCATGTTAGCATGATTTCCCGTTTTTTTCAACAGGAAACTGGCGGGGAGCGGGAAAATAACGCTGCTCTGAGGTTTGCAAGCGGGAGCGAGACATGATAAAATAGATCAAAGCTTGTACAGATGTCAGGAGGACGGGCACATGGAGATCCTTCCCAGAGCCTTTTACGACCGGGACACTCTGGAGGTGGCCCGGGATTTGCTGGGCTGCTGTCTAGTGCGGGAGCTGGAGGGGCGGCGCCTTGCGGTGCGCATCACGGAGACAGAGGCCTACATTGGCCGCCTGGACAAGGCCTGCCACGCCTATCAGTACAGGCGGACACCCCGCACGGAGACACTGTTTGCCCGGCCGGGCACCGCCTATATTTACCTGATCTACGGCATGTACCACTGTCTCAATTTCATTACAGAGCCGGAGGGGGAGCCCTGTGGTGTTCTGATCCGGGGGGCCGTCCCGATTCTGAACCGAGACGCTATGGCACAAAACCGGTTTGGCCGCAGCGCCGAGGAGCTGACCGCTGCCCAGCGCAGGCATTTTCTGGACGGCCCGGGAAAACTGTGCCGGGGGCTGTCCCTCACCCGGAAGGAGAACGGCCTGGATCTGACCCAGCCGCCCCTGTATGTGTGCCGTGGGCCGGCACCGGAGAAGATTCAAGTTGGCCGGCGCATCGGCGTCGACTATGCGGAGGAGGCGGCTCAGTTCCCCTGGCGGTTCTGGTATTCCGCCCCTTGGCCGGAGGAGGAAGAGCATGATCTTTTTTGACCTGGACGGAACCCTGCTGGATTCCAACGGAATCTGGCTGGAGATCGATAAGGAATTTTTGGGGAGGCGGGGTATCTCCCCCGTGCCAGAGGACTATACGGAGTACGTCACCCACCACAGCGCCCCTGACGCAGCCCGGTACACCCGGGAGCGGTTTTGCCTTCCAGAGTCCCCGGAGGAGATCCAGGGGGCGTGGCTGGACATGGCCCGGATGGCCTACGGGGAGCGGCTGCCTCTGAAGCCGGGGGTGAGGTCCCTTTTGGAGCGGTGCCGCCAGGCGGACCAGGGGATGGCAGTGCTCACCTCCTGCATCCCAGAGCTGTGTCAGGCGGCGCTCCGCCGCCATGGGCTCCTGCCCTGGTTTCAGGGGGTGGTGTACACCCATGAGACCGGTCTGGAGAAGAGCGACCCGGCCCTGTACCGCCTGGCTGCGGCCCGGTGGGGAGAGACACCGGAGCAGTGTGTTCTCTTTGAGGACTCCCCCGGCTACTGCGCGGCCGCCCAGAGCGCCGGATTCTTTGTTGTGGGAGTGCGGGACCCCCTGTACGCCGGGCGGGAGGCGGAGATCCGGGCCCTGTGCAGCGGCTGGGCAGAGGACTTCTGTTCCCTGCCGCTCCAGGTGGAGGAGCGGCTGTTCGGGCGGGAGGGCCGCCGGCAGTAAAAGAACGGGCCGAGGGCTCCGATTGGAGCGCCCGGCCCGTGTCTGTCCTAAGCTCCGCCGGGCCCGGCCAGCCCGTGGAGAAATCCGTCCATCTGGGGAGAGAGGACCTCGCCGCCGATGACCGTATTGCGGTAGATCATCAGGTTGGCCTGTACACCCGCCTCGCCGGTGGGGTAGTTGGTGATCTCATAGGTGTACCGCTTCACCCGCTTCCCGGCGTATTTCTCCAGATCGAAGCCCTGGCCGGCCTGCAGAGTCAGGTAGTCCTCATAGCTCTCGTCCATCTCCTGGGGGATCAGCAGCTCCTCCGTGACCAGGGGGTCCGGCTGCACCTGCCAGCCGAAGCTCTCCAGATAGGCCACCCGGTCCTCATTGGTTTTCACCCCCTTGGGATCAGGGCCGGACGCGAGGGAGGCGGCCTGAAATGCCTCCCCGCCCAGATTCAGCACCAGCGCGGCGCAGCAAAGCAGCGCGGCGGCCGCTGTACTGAAGGCCAGCTTTCTTCTGGGGAGCCTTGCAGTTACGATCAACCCAGCGCATTTCTCCTTCCCCTTCTGCCTTTGACACATGTTTATGCGGGGAGGGGGAGGGGTATGCCCATCCCTCTGCGGATGCGGTCCCGAAGGGCGGTCTGTGTGCTCCGCGGCGCTCCCGGCAAAAAAATGTTGAAATTTCCCGCTCCCTTTGGTACAAGAGACAAACATGTGAAAATGAACCGGCGGGAGGTGTGCGCGGGATGGGGCAGGAGCGGGTGGACAAGCTGCTGGCCTCCACGGGGCGGTGGTCCCGGCGGGAGGTGAAGGAGCTGGTGCGCCAGGGCCGAGTGCTGGCGGACGGATGTCCGGTGAGACGGCCGGAGGACAAGTATGACCCGGAGGCAGTCCGTCTGACGGTGGACGGCCAGGAGGCGGACTGCGCCCCCTTTGTCTATCTGATGCTGTATAAGCCGGCGGGGGTGCTGTCCGCCACAGAGGACCGGCGACAGCGGACGGTGCTGGACCTGCTGCCGGAGCATCTGCGCCGGCGGGGGCTGTTCCCGGTGGGGCGGCTGGACAAGGACACGGAGGGCCTGCTCCTTCTCACCGACGACGGGCCCCTGGGCCACGACCTGTTGTCCCCAAGGAAGCACGTGGACAAGGTATACTATGCCCAGGTGGACGGAACTGTGGACGCCGCCGACAGGGAGGCCTTGGCCGGTGGAATGGTGCTGGAGGACGGCCTGCGCTGTCTCCCTGCCGGGCTGGAGCCCTTGGGAGACGGCTCTGAGTGTCTGGTGACCCTACAGGAGGGAAAATACCACCAGGTGAAGCGGATGCTGGCCGCCCGGGGAAAGCCGGTGGTCCACCTGAAGCGCCTGTCCATGGGGCCGCTCCACCTGGACCCGGGCCTCTCCCCGGGGGAGTGGAGGCCCCTCACCGGGGCGGAAGTAGAGGCTCTGCGAAGGAGAACATAAGTTTTTCACGAAATTTTGGTTGTTTTCAACAAAAAAATTGGGAAACCCTCTTGCCAAACCGGGTGGTCAGCCGTTATAATGTGAATAGTTGTTTATGCAGGAGCCCCAATTCTTTTTGACGTCTCCGCCCCAGCAGAGGTTGGGGCGGGGGAGAGATGAGAGCTTGGGAGCCCATGACAGAATTGGGAGTTATGAGATTTATTTGGGAGGGATCCATGTGTCCAGCAGGATGTTTCAGGGAGTGGTGCTTCAGATGAAAGACAGCATCGACCGCACCGTAGGTGTGATCGATGCAGACGGGGTTGTGGTGGCGTGCAGTGAGCTGACCTGCATTGGGGAGCATTGGTCCGGGGCAGCGGCCGCCGTCAATGCCGCGGACCATGCAGCCGCCCATTTCGAGGGAAGAACCTTCAAACCCCTGGCGGGCTGGGGGGCCCAGTATGACTATGCCGCCTTTATCCAGGGGGAGGACGAGATGGCCTCCGCCCTCTGCGCGGTGGCGGTGGTGGCCTTTAATGAGGCCAAGACCTACTATGAGGAGAAGCACGACAAGGCCACCTTTGTGAAGAATATCATCTCAGATAATATCCTTTTGGGGGATATCTATACCCAGGCCAAGGAGCTGCACTTTGTCTCTGAGGCGCCCCGGGCCGCCTTCCTGGTGCGTCAGCTGGGCCACACGGATGTGAGCACCATCGACGTGATCCAGAACCTGTTCCCGGACAAGCAGACCGACTTTGTGTTCTCCGTCAATGAGACGGACGTGGCCCTCATCAAGCAGCTGCCCGAGGGGGCGGACTCCCGGGAGCTGCAGCGCATCGCCAAGCAGATCTCCACCGCCGTCACCCAGGAGCTGGGGATCAAGGTGGTCATCGGCATCGGCACGGTGGTGAACCACATCCGGGACCTGGCCCGTGCCTATAAGGAGGCGGGAGTGGCCATCGATGTGGGCAAGGTGTTTGACACAGAAAAGACGGTCATCAACTTTGAAAACCTGGGCATTGGCCGGCTGATCTATCAGCTGCCCACCATTCTGTGCCAGATGTTCCTCCAGCAGGGCCTTAAGAAGAACCCCATTGACGCCCTGGACCAGGAGACTCTGCTCACCATAAACAAGTTCTTTGAGAACAACCTGAACGTGTCCGAGACCGCCCGGAAGCTCTTTGTCCACCGGAATACCCTGGTGTACCGGCTGGAGAAGATCAAGAAGCTCACCGGCCTGGATCTGCGGGAGTTTGACGACGCCATTACCTTTAAGGTTGCCCTGATGGTCAAGAAGTACCTGATCTCCCGGGGCATCGAGTCCTGACAATTTGACAGAGTGCAAAGGGAGCCTCTGTTCGCCAGAAGGCGGGCAGGGGCTCTTTTTTGTGGGGGAGGGTTCCCCTGTAGGACGGGGGTGTGCCCCCGCTGGGAAAAGAAATGCGGACACGGGACAGCGGCGGGGCAAGCCCCCACCCTACAGTGCTGTGTTAGAGAAGTGTGGCGGATGAGGCCGCCTCTAAAAAGGTGACATAAAACCGAAATTTGCCATTGACAAAGAAAGGTTACGGGTGTAACCTAAAAGCGCACAGAATTTCCCGGGGAATTTTCCCCATCCACATAATACGACAGCGAGGACTATCTTACATGATACGCTTCATTGACGTCTATAAAGAGTACGACAACGGCACCAAGGCCCTGAAGGGGATCAACCTGCGCATTGACGACGGGGAATTTGTCTTTCTGGTGGGCCCGTCCGGCTCAGGGAAATCCACCATCATCAAGCTGATCACCGGGGAGATCGCCCTGACCGAGGGCAGGCTGATGGTCAACGGCTACAGCCTGAACAACATCAGCCCCCGACAGGTGCCCCTCATGCGCCGGACCCTGGGGATTATCTTCCAGGACTTCCGCCTCATTGATAAAAAGACGGTGTATGAGAACCTGTCCTTTGCCATGAAGGCCATCGGCGCCTCCAACCGAGATGTGAGGCGGCGGATCCCCTATGTGCTACAGCTGGTGGGGCTGGAGCAGAAGGCGGACCAGTACCCCGGGGAGCTCTCCGGCGGCGAGCAGCAGCGGGTGGCCATCGCCCGGGCCCTGGTGAACAACCCCAATATGATCATCGCCGACGAGCCCACCGGAAATTTGGACCCCAGGCGGTCTCTGGAGATTATGATGCTCCTGGAGCGGATCAACGACCTGGGCACCACCGTGCTGGTGGTCACCCACGAGAAAAATCTGGTGAACCGCTTCAGCAAGCGGGTGGTGGCCATCGAGGACGGCCGCATCATCAACGACGAGACAGGCGGGTACTACAATGGCGAAAAGGTTTGATTTCAAGTATTACTGTAGCGAGGGCTTCCACTCCATCTTCACCCACGGCTTCATGTCCTTCGCCGCCGTGTGCATGATCGTGGCCTGTCTGCTGATCATGGGCTCCTTCTCCCTGGTGGCGGTGAACCTGAACCACATGCTGGGGGACCTGGAGGCCCAGAATGAATTTCTGGCCTATGTGGACGAGACCTATACCGAGGAGGAGGCCCGAGCTCTTCAGAGCCAGATTGAGGCGGTGCCAAATGTGGGCCAGGTGGCTTTCGTCACCCGGGCGGAGGCCCTGGACGATTTCCGGGCGGGCCGGGAGGACAACCCCCTGCTGGCCAGCCTGCCCGACGAGGTGCTGCGGGACCGCTTTGAGATTCATGTGAATGACATTGAGCAGCTTCAGGCCACCTCCAACCAGGTGAAGGCAATCCCTGGCATTGCTGACGTGAACGCGGCCTATGACATTGCCCAGGGCTTTGTGATGGTGCGGAACATTGCCGCCGGTGTGGCGGTGGTGCTGGTGACCATGCTGGCGGTGGTCTCCCTGTTCATCATCGCCAACACCATTAAGCTGGCCACCTTCTACCGGCGGGAGGAGATCGCCATTATGAAGATGTGCGGGGCCACCAACGCCTTCATCCGCTGGCCCTTCATCGTGGAGGGGATGCTGCTGGGCCTGGCTGGGTCCCTGGTGGCCTTCTTCCTCCAGTGGGGCATCTATGAGCTGGTGGAGCAGGCGGTGGTCCAGTCCAACGGCCTGTCCCTGCTGGTGGTGCTGCCCTTCCTGTCCCTGGCCCCCCAGTTTTTGCTGGTGTTTGTGGTGGCGGGCCTGCTCATCGGCGTGGTGGGCTCGGTGCTGGCCATTCGGAAGTTTTTGCAGGTATAAATTCGCGGGGGAGGCCCTTGGCCGCCCGTAGACACATTGATGTAGGGCGGGGGCCTGTCCCGCCGCTGGAAAGGAGCGCAGAACATGAGACCCAAGAGACAGAGAATTATAATGGGCATTTTGGCAGTTATCATGGTCATTGCCCTGGTGCTGCCCATGCTGGGTACACTGGTGCAATGAGGTGATCGGCATGAAAAAATGGTGGGGTGTACACGGAAAGAGGTGGCTCCTCCGGCTGGGGGCGCTGGTCCTGGCTGCGGCCCTGATGATTCCGGTCCTGCCGGAGGCGGTGGTGGTTCCCGCCTCCGCCGTCACCCAGGCGGAGATTGACGCCATGCGGGAGGAGGCCGACGCCCTCAAGGAGCAGCAGGCAGAGATCCAGGAACAGCTGGACGCGCTGGCCAAGGATCAGGCCACCGCTATGGAGCGCAAGACCCTTCTAGAGCAGCAGATCAACGCCATTCAGGAGGAAATTGACGCCATTGCCGCTCAGATTTCCAAGTATGATGAGCTCATCGCCCAAAAGCAGGCGGAGCTGGAGCAGACAGAGGCGGAGGAGGAGCAGCAATATGAGCTGTTCTGCGCCCGGGTGCGGGAGATGGAGGAGGAGGGAGAGGTGTCCTACTGGTCCATCCTGTTTTCCTCGGCTACCTTCTCAGAGCTGCTGGACAACGCCATGATGATCGATGAGATCATGGAATATGACAACCAGATCATGGAGGAGCTGATTGCGCTCCAGGAGCAGATTGCAGCGGACAAGGCGGAGCTGGAGGCGGCCCGCCAGGAGCAGCAGGCCGCCAAGGACCAGCAGGAGGCCGCCAACACCAAGCTGAAATCCCAGCGGGCCGAGGTGGACGCCGTTTTGTCCCAGCTGGCCGATCAGGAGGAGGACCTGGAGGCGGAGCGGGCCCGGTTTGAGGCCGCCGCCGACGCCGCCGACGCGGAGATTGCCGCCGCCGAGCGGGCCCTGGCCGCCCAGATCTCAGGTGTCCAGAGCGAGTCCGGCTTTCTGTGGCCTCTGCCGGGGTATTACAGCCTGTCCTCTCTCTTTGCTGGGCGGCGGCATCCCATCACCGGGAAGCTCCACCACCACACGGGCATTGATATCCCAGCTCCCGCCTGGACGGAGATCCTGGCCGCCAAGAGCGGCGTGGTGACCACCTCCACCTACAACAGCTCCTATGGCAACTATGTTGTGGTCAGCCACAGCGACGGCACCTCCACCCTGTACGCCCACATGGTGCAGCGGAACTGCTCCAAAGAGGACACTGTGTCCCAGGGCCAGGTGATCGGCTATGTGGGCACCACCGGCTCCTCCACCGGCAACCACCTGCATCTGGAGGTGCGGGTGAACAATGTGCGCCAGGACCCGGTAAACTACTTCAGCGTGCCTCTGTACTCCGGAGGAGCGCGGGTCAACTGAACAAGCTCTGAAAAAGGCCGCGCTGCGGCCTTTTTCCGCGCAGAGAGGGGTCCCTGAAATTCCTGCGCCTGTCTTGAGTATTTCTGCGGAATGTGCTAAAATACATATTTAGTGTGTAAACTGAAAGGAACGCAGAATTCCACAACGCTGAAGGTGGTTGATTGTATGAAAATCGTCGTATTGGCGGGCGGCCTGAGCCCGGAGCGGAATGTGTCCCTGTCCTCTGGGGCTATGGTGTGCGAGGCTTTACGGGCGCGAGGGCACCAGGCGGCTCTTGTGGACCTGTTTTTTGGGCTGGAGGGCCGCGACCCGGCGGAGGACCCCTATGAGGCCCCTGTGCCCCAGGCGCTGAAGAAGATCAGCCCCCAGGCCCCCGATTTAAACCAGGCGCGGCGGAGCCGGAGGGACCAGAGCCCCTCCTCCATCGGTCCCGGGGTGTTGGAGCTGTGTGCCGGGGCGGACGTGGTATTTTTGGCCCTCCACGGCTCCTGCGGGGAGGACGGCCGTATCCAGGCGACCCTGGACCTGCTGGGGGTGCCCTACACCGGCTCCGGTTGCCTGGGCTCCGCCATCGCCATGGACAAGGACATGACCAAGCGGCTGGTGGCCGGACTGGTCCCCACCCCAAAGTGGGAGACCGTCACCGTCACGGCAGAGAATTTGGCAGAGCTGACGGAGAGAACACCACTGCCCGCTGTGGTGAAGCCCATCGCCAGCGGCTCCTCCATCGGCGTGACCATCGCCCACGACCGGGAGACCCTGAAAAAGGGCCTGGAGGAGAGCATCCGCCTGGGGGGGCGCACGGTACTGGAGCAGTACATCCAGGGCCGGGAGATCCAGGTGGCGGTGCTGGACGGAAAGGCCCTGCCCTCCATTGAGATCATCCCCCAGGCGGAGTTTTATGACTATGCCAACAAGTACCAGCCCGGCGCCGCCAAGGAGGTGTGCCCGGCGGAGATTCCCCCCGAGTGGGAGAAGC
>CALXGD010000050.1 GCA_944387745.1 uncultured Oscillospiraceae bacterium | reverse complement strand
CAGGACGCCTTCGCCAGGACAGAGGCCATTCGGGCCGCCGCTCTGAAGCAGGTGCGCCTGGCCACCCCTGCCAGCAAAAAGAGGTCCGGCAGCGGAAAGGGGGAGAAGAGGGGAAACAGCGGTAATGCCATCTTCGGCAAGCCCATCAAGCGCGCCCCGGTGCCCATCGGGGAGCTGGAGCTGGACATGGGCATGGTGGTGGTAGAGGGGGATGTGTTTGCCGTTGACAACCGGGAGCTGAAGAAGCGGGGGGCCTGGGTAGTGGCGTTTGACCTCACCGACTACACCGGCTCCATCCGGGTGAGCAGGTTTTTCCCTGGGGACGAGGGCAAGGCCCTGGTGGACGGGGTGCGGGACGGTCTGCACCTGCTGGTCCAGGGGCGGCTGAATATGGACCGCTTCTACGGGGACATGGTGCTGGAGCCAGTGGCGGTGATGGCAGCGGAGAAGCATATGAAAATGGACAACGCCCCGGAGAAGCGGGTGGAGCTCCACCTGCACACCACCATGTCTGCCATGGACGCTCTCACCGCCGTGGGGGCCGGGCTGGGGCCGGACAAGAACGTAGTCAAGCGGGCGGAGGCCTGGTGTCACCGCGCCATCGCCATCACAGACCACGGGGGGGCACAGTCCTTCCCCGACGCCTGGCACTCCGCCAAAAAGATCAAAGTGCTGTACGGGACGGAGGCCTACTTTCTCAACGACGTAGATGACCGGGTGGTGGTCCACGGGGAGACCAGTCAGCCCTTCGACCACGAAATCGTCTGCTTTGACATTGAGACCACCGGCCTGAATCGGAAGTATGAGGTGATCATTGAGATCGGGGCGGTGGTGCTGAAAAACGGAGAGATCACCGACACCTTCAACACCTTCGTCTCTCCAGAGCGGCTGCTGAGTCCGGAGATCACGCACCTCACCGGCATCACCGACGAGATGCTGCGGGGGGCCCCCTCCCAGGAGGAGGCCCTGCGGATGTTTCTGGACTTCGCCGGGGACCGGCCCCTGGCTGCCCACAATGCGGAGTTCGACATGGGCTTCATCGCCGCCGGGTGCCGGAAATACGGGATCCCCTTCCACAACCCCTCGGTGGACAGCCTGATCCTGGCCCAGAATCTGCTGCCGGAGCTGAACAAGTACAAGCTGGACATCGTGGCGGAGTACCTGCATCTCCCCGCCTTTAACCACCACCGGGCCAGCGACGACGCGGCCACGGTGGCCTATATGCTGCCCCACTTCTTCAAGCGGCTGGAGGAGATGGGAGTGCGCACCCTGGGGGAGATCAACCCAGCCATGCCCAAGCTGCGCAAGGGGGGCGGGAAGGGGAAGCGCCAGCCCAAGCACCTGATTATCCTGGCCAAAAACCAGACCGGCCTGCGCAGCCTCTATAAGCTCATCTCCCTGGCCTATTTGGAGCACTTTAAGCGCTACCCTATTATGCCCAAGTCCCTCATCAACGAGAACCGGGAGGGTCTGATCATCGGCTCCGCCTGCGAGGCGGGCGAGCTGTTCCGGGCGGTGGTGGACGGCAAGGACTGGGAGGAGCTGAAACGAATCGCCTCCTGGTATGACTACCTGGAGATCCAGCCCATCTGCAACAACATGTTCATGCTCCGCAAGGGCCAGGTCCGCAGCGAGGAGGAGCTGCGGGACTTCAACCGCACCATTGTGAAGCTGGGAGAGGAGCTGGGCAAGCCGGTGTGTGCCACTGGGGACGTCCACTTCCTGGATCCGGAGGATGAGATCTACCGCCATATCCTCCTGGACTCCAAGGGCTTTGAGGATGCGGACGAGTCCCTGCCCATCTACTTCAAGACCACGGAGGAGATGCTCCGGGAGTTTGCATATCTGGGGGAGGAGAAGGCCTATGAGGTGGTGGTGAAGAACACCAATCTGATCGCCGACTGGTGCGACCCCATCGAGCCTCTGCCCAAGGGCCTGTTTGCCCCCAAGCTGGAGGACTCCGACGGGGAGCTCAAGCGCCTGGTCTGGGGGAAGGCCCACGACCTGTACGGGGAGGAACCCCCGCAAATCGTCACCGACCGAATCAACGCGGAGCTGGGGGATATCATCCGCTGCAAATACGACGTGATCTACATGTCCGCCCAGAAGCTGGTGCAGAACTCTCTGGAGCACGGCTATCTGGTGGGCTCCCGTGGGTCGGTGGGCTCCTCCCTGGTGGCCTTCATGTCGGGCATCACCGAGGTGAACTCCCTGCCCGCCCACTACCGCTGCCCCAAGTGCAAGCACTCCGACTTCGACTACGCCCAGGACCCGGCCCATCCCTACGGCTGCGGGGCGGATATGCCCGATGCGGTGTGCCCGGTGTGTGGAACGAAATATGTAAAGGACGGCTTTAACATCCCCTTTGAGACCTTCCTGGGCTTTGGCGGTGACAAGGTGCCCGACATCGACCTGAACTTTTCTGGGGAGTACCAGGCCAACGCCCACCGGTATACTTTCGAGCTCTTCGGCCAGACCCACGTGTTCCGGGCGGGAACCATCGCCACCGTGGCGGCAAAGACCGCCTTCGGCTATGTGAAAAAGTATCTGGAGGCGCGGGGCAGAACGGTGTCTAAGGCGGAGGAGAACCGCTTGGCCATCGGCTGCACCGGGGTGCGGCGCACCACTGGACAGCACCCCGGCGGCATGGTGGTCATTCCCCAGGACAAGGAGATCTACGACTTCTGTCCCGTCCAGCACCCGGCGGACGACCCCAACACGGACATCATCACCACCCACTTTGAATACCACGCCATGGAGTCCAACCTCCTGAAGCTGGATATGCTGGGTCACGATGACCCCACCATGATCCGGATGCTGGAGGATCTGACGGGGGTGAACGCCCGCACGGACATTCCCCTGGACGACCCAGACACCATGTCTATCTTCCAGTCCTCTAAGGTGCTGGGCTATGAGAACGACAAAATTCTAGGACCCACCGGGGGGACCGCCATCCCGGAGTTTGGCACCTCCTTCGTCCGGGTGATGCTGGAGGATACCCGGCCCGATCAGTTTGATGTCCTGATCCGCCTGTCCGGCTTCTCCCACGGCACCGACGTGTGGCTGGGCAACGCCAAGGACCTGATCACCTCTGGCACCGCAAAGGTCAACGAGGCCATTGGCTGCCGGGACGACATCATGCTGTTTTTGATCTCCAAGGGCATGGAGCCCAAGCGCTCCTTTAAAATTATGGAGGCGGTGCGAAAGGGAAGGGGGCTGCCCGAGGGGGCGGAGGAGGAGATGAAGGAACACGGGGTGCCAGACTGGTACATCGGCTCCTGCAAGAAGATCGCCTACCTGTTCCCCAAGGCCCACGCGGTGGCCTATGTGATGATGGCCTTCCGCATTGCCTGGTTCAAGGTGCACCGGCCTCTGGCCTTCTACGCCGCCTATTTCTCCATCCGGGCCAAGGCCTTTGACGAGCGGTACATGTGCCGGGGGATGGAGGCGTGTCAGCGGAAAATGCGGGAGATTGTGGCCAAGGACAAGGAGGCCACCGCCGTGGAGCAGGGTATGCTCACCACTCTGGAGGTGTGCTACGAATTTTATCTCCGGGGCTTCACCTTCCGGCGGATGGACATCTACCAGTCCGAGGCCCTCATGTTTAAAATAGATGAGGAGCACAACGCTCTGATCCCGCCCTTCGTCTCCGTGGCCGGCCTGGGGGAGACGGCGGCCATCTCCCTGGCGGAGCAGAGGAAGGGCAAGGAGTTTATTTCCATTGAAGAAATTTCCACCGCCTGCCCTAAGGTATCCAAGACCCACATTGAGCTTCTGAAGGAGGCGGGTGCCTTCGGCGATTTGCCGGAGACCAGCCAGATGGACCTGTTCTCTATGTTGGGCGCGTGAGAAAAGAGCGGGACCGGCAGACCGCCAAAGAGCTGTAGAGCGGCCCCGCGCCCTTTGGCGCAACCAAGGGTTCTGGCCGGAGGCCAAAGTCATACTCCCGGGTGAATTCATTCGCCCGGGAGTTTTCAAATCCGGGGACCCTAAGCGCAGATTTTTCCAGCTTCTCCCGCCTTTGCAGGTATTGGACCTGAAAAAGAACTGGGATAGGTCGAAGGAGAAAATTAAGAAATTATTCAAAAAATTTTGTCGCAAATGAGAGGGCGCGGTGGTATAATGTAAAGCGCCTGTTAAGAGTGGAACAAATTGCGGCTTGACAGAGCAGAAAGGGACTGAAATGCGCTTCCAATTTCCAAATGTTTACGCGGGCCGCCGCCGTCTCCGCCAGGAGAGGAGCGCCCATCTGGGCCTGTCCGCGCTCTTTTTTCCTCTGACATTTTTATATTTGGAATTGGTGCTGCATGGAGCCATGGGCCTGAGTCTGAAGTATGCGCCGATCTTTGCCGCCTTCGGCCTGTCCATGGGGGCTCTGGCGGCCGGGCTGCTGGGGCTGCTTCCGGAGAAGGGGCGGCGGGTCGCAGCGCCTCTGGTGGCGCTTGCGCTGGGCCTCCTATACGGCGGGGAGCTGCTATGCAAGCAGATCCTCCAGACCTATTACCAGCTGTTCAGCACGGCGGACACGGCGCTGAACAATAAGCTGACCGACTACTGGGACGCCATTGTAGAGGGCATTTGGAGTAATCTCCTTGTGCTGCTTCTGCTCCTTCTGCCGGCGGTCGCCGGGCTGGTGCTGGGCCGGCGGCTGTTTTCCGGGCCGCCTCTGGACGGGAGAAGGGCGGCGATGCTGCTGGTGGGGGCGGCACTGCTCCACCTGGCGGGGCTGGCCGCCCTATATCTGCCCTGGAGGACGGACTTAAAGCCGGCGGAGCTGTACCGCTCAGATGTGAATGTAGAGGACCAGGTGGAGCAGCTGGGTCTGTGGACTATGCTGCGTCTAGATGTGAAGCACGCTTTTTTCCCTCCGGAAAGTCGCTTGGACAGCGATTTTTCCGGCCTGGAGCAGCTGGGCGGAGATTCCTCCGCTGGCGACGGGGAGCAGCCGGAGAGCTCCGAAAACCAGGAGGGGGAGGAGGAGCCTCCAGTGGTGATCCGGGAACAGGTGATGGATGTGGACCTGGAGGCCCTGGCCAGCGAAACAGACAGCGAGGATGTGAAGTGGCTGGCCAGCTACTTTAACAGTGTGGCCCCCACCAAGACCAATGAGTACACCGGGAAATTTGCGGGGTACAACGTCATTTTCGTCACTCTAGAGGGCTTTTCAGGCTACGCCATCGACCCGGAGCTCACCCCCACCCTGTACCGCCTCACCCACGAGGGATTCGTGTTCCCCAATTTCTATACTCCACTTCACTACACCAGCACCTCCGGCGGGGAGTGTCAGAACCTGCTGGGCCTCTATCCCAAGGCGGGCAACCCCATCACCATGAAGGAGACCGGGGTGCGGAAAACGGACTGCTATTTCAGTCTGGCCCAGCAGCTGAGCCGCTTGGGCTACACCACACTGGGCTACCACGGCAATGGGGATATGTACGGCCGGTACGCCTCCCACACCAATCTGGGGTACACCTGGAAGCAGTACGGCACCGGGCTGGACCTGGAGATGCAGGGGGACACCTACGCCTGGCCCCAGTCTGACGTGTATGTGGCACAGGAGAGTATGCCGGACTACATCAACTCGGACCAGCCCTTCCACGTGTACTACCTGACCATCAGCGGCCATATGCCCTATAATTTCAACCGCATTGCCAGCAAGTACCGGGACCTGGTGGACCCGCTGCCCTACAGCGAGACCACGAAGGCCTATGTTGCCACGGTGATAGAGGTGGACCGGATGTTCCAGACTCTTTTGGATGGCCTGGAGGAGGCAGGAAAGCTGGACAAGACCCTCATCGTGGCTACGGCGGATCACATCCCCTACTTTAACGTGGACACCCTGGAGGAGCTGTCCGGTCAGACCTTCGGCAGCTCCGACGACATCGAGGGCCTCAACGAGCGGAACATCAACTTCGACGTCTACCGCAATACCCTCATCCTGTGGGCAGCGGGGATGGAGGAGCCGGTGGTGGTGGACAAACCCTGCGGCCAGGTGGACATTCTGCCCACCGTGTCCAACCTGCTGGGGCTGGAGTACGACTCCCGGATGCTGGCCGGGTCGGACCTGCTCTCCGACGCTCCGGGGCTGGTGATCTTCAGTTCCCGCAGTTGGCTGTCCAGCCGTGGCTTTTATAACCGCTACACCCAGACCTTCACCCCGGCGGAGGGGGTCTCCATGACGGCGGAGGAACAGAGTGACTATGTGGAGGCCATGAAGCGCAGTGTTCAGTACAAGCTGGGCTGCACCGAAAAGATTCTTAACACGGATTTTTACCGCCTGGCCTTTGACTCGTGACGGAACGGGGCAGAAAGAAATTGCCTTCTGTTCCGGGATGGGGTATAATAGCCTGTAGAGAGGGACGTTGTGCCCTTTGAGAAAGGAGTGTTTTCCATGAGCTTTGATCCCTATGAATTTGACCGGGACTATAGAGCGGCCAGCCGCGGACTTACAGAGGGGGAGTATACGGCCAGGACCTTCCTGTGGATGGTGCTGGGCCTGCTGGTCACCTTTGGAGTGGCGGTGTTCGGCTGGATGACCAATCTGACCCTCTACGTGCTGATCCGGATGCCCTATGTGCACATCCTGCTGCTGGTGGTCACTCTGGTGCTCTCCATCACCATGGCCGCCCGGATCGAGCGCATGTCTGTGGGGACGGCCAGGTCCATGTTCGTGGCCTTCTCCGCCATTTTTGGCTTTACCCTGTCCATCTACCTGTATCTGTATCAAGTGGGGAGTCTGATCTTTGCGTTTTTTGCCACAGCCCTGTATTTTGGGGTGCTGGCGGCCTATGGCCACTTTACGAAGCGGAGCCTGGCGGGGATTGGCCCCATCCTGTTCTCCGGTCTGGTCTTTCTCATTGTGTTTGGAATCCTCACCTGGTTCATCCCGGCCTTTACAGCCTTTGATACGGTGATCTGCCTGGTGGGAATTGCCGTGTTCCTGGGCTATACCGCCTATGATACCCAGCGCATCCGGACCTACTACCACTACTACGCCGGATTTCCGGATATGCTGGAGAAGGCGTCCATCTTCTCCGCCCTGCAGCTGTATCTGGATTTCCTCAACCTGTTCCTCTATCTGCTGCGCTTTTTGGGGCGGCACCGCAACTGAGCAAAAAAACTCCCGGCGCCATGGCGCCGGGAGTTTTTGCGGTTTATCGCCAGGACAGGAGCACGTCCACATCCTTGCGCTTGGGGGCGGGCCCCGCCTGGGTAGCGGAGTGACCTAGTGCGATGAGGGCTATGAGCTCCTGATCCTCTGGGACCTGGAGGTACTCCTGGAGACGCTTGCGGTCAAAGACCCCCATGATGACAGTGGCCAGCCCCAGGTCGTGAGCAGCTAGACAGAAGGTCTGGGCGGCGATGCCGCAGTCGTCGTACTGCCAGCCGTCCTCCCTGTCGGTAGTGAAGCTGCCGTCCCGGTCGTAGCCGCAGCGGTGCTTTACAAAGGTCTGGGCAATCAGCAGGGGGCAGGAGCGGATGATGCTGGGGTTGTTGGAGTTGGGCAGGCAGAATTGCGCTGCGATCTCCTCCCGCACCGCCGGGTCCTCAATGGCCAGATAGCGGCTGATCTGGGTGTTTTTCCAGCTGGGGGCATAGGCGGCCAGGGAGACCACCCGCTCCAGAAGTTCGTGGCTGACCGGCTCATCGGTGAAGGTTCTGACGCTGCGCCGGGTGAGGATACAGGTCTGTGCGTCCATAAAATCATTTCCTCCTAAAATCCAACGGAATCCGAGAGAATAACTGGAGCTATGGTAAAACGAACCCCGGCGTTTGTCAAGGGCGGCGGGGAATTTTTCATTTCGCTCTGTTCAATGTCCGCTGAGTATGGTACACTACCTCTGTTGATTTGAGGTGAGCTGTTGTGATACGGATTCAAAATATTCCCCTGCCCATCGGCGGGGATCTGGAGCTGCTGCGGAGGCGGGCGGCCCGGGAGCTGGGGGTGCGCCCTGGGGAGCTGGAGGAGCTCCGGCTGGTCCGCCAGTCCATCGACGCCCGCAAAAAGCAGGAGGTACACTACGTGTACACGGTGGACGTGTCCCTGCAAACGGAAGAGCCCCAGGCGGTACAGCGCAGCGGCAGGAAGAACGTCTCCCTGGTGAGCCACAGGCCCTATGTGTTCCCGGCGGTACAGCGCCGCTCTGGGCAGATGCCTGTGGTGGTGGGGATGGGGCCGGCGGGACTGTTTGCCGCCCTGTTCCTGGCCCGGAACGGCCTGCCCTGTGTGATTTTGGAGCGGGGGCAGGACGTGGATCGGCGCACCCGGGACGTAGAGGGCTTCTGGTCCGGCGGCGAGTTGGACCGGGAGTCCAACGTCCAGTTCGGGGAGGGGGGTGCGGGGACCTTCTCCGACGGGAAGCTGACTACCGGCACTCACGACCCCCGGATCTCAGCGGTGCTGGACGCTCTGGTGGAGGCGGGGGCCCCAGAGGACGTGAAGTGGTCCCACAAGCCCCACATCGGCACCGACATTTTGCGGCAGGTGGTCAAGCACATCCGCCGGGAGCTGATCTCTCTGGGGTGTGATGTGCGCTTTGGCGCCAAGCTGACTGGCCTGGAGGTCAGCGGCGGGAGCCTGACCGCTGTGCAGACGGAGGATTCCCATGGCCCCGGCCGGCTCCCCTGCGACACGTTGATTTTAGCGCCGGGGCACTCCGCCCGGGATACGTTCCAGATGCTCTATGAGGCGGGGGTGCCCATGGAGCGGAAGCCCTTCGCCGTCGGGGTGCGCATCGAGCAGGAGCAGGAGAGTGTCTCCCAGGCCCAGTACGGCCCTGTCTGGGCGCAGCTGCCCCCCTCAGACTACAAGCTGGCCTGTCACCTGCCAGGCGGCCGGTCGGCCTTCACCTCTGCGTGTGCCCTGGGGGGCAGGTGGTGGCCGCCGCCTCCGCCCCCGGCCAGGTGGTCACAAACGGTATGAGCTTCCGGGCCCGGGACGGAAAGAACATCAACGGCGGTTTTTTGGTGGGCGTTGGGCCGGAGGATTTTCCCGGCGCTGGCCCCCTGGCGGGGGTGCGTTTTCAGGAGCGGTGGGAGCGGGCGGCCTTTCAGCAGGGGGGAGGGGGCTTCCTGGCCCCCTCCCAGCGGGTGGAGGATTTTTTGGCCCGGCGGCCCTCGGAGGGGCCGGGGAGAATTTTGCCCACCTACCGCCCCGGCGTGACCTGGGGGGAGCTGGACGCCTGTCTGCCGGCGTATGTCGCCGATACCCTCCGGGGTGCTCTGCCTTTCATGGACCAAAAACTGCGCGGCTTTGCGGACCCGGACGGGGTCCTCACCGGGGTGGAGACCCGGTCGTCCTCCCCGGTCCGGATTCTTCGGGACGAGACATATCAGTCCACCCTGCGGGGGCTGTACCCCTGCGGCGAGGGGGCGGGCTACGCCGGGGGGATCGTCTCCGCGGCTGTAGACGGCATCCGGGTGGCGGAGGCGGTGGCCCAGAGGTGACCGCCCCTTCGCCGGGGCCCCACCACAGGCGGGGCCCACGTCATTGTGTAGAGGGTTTCGAGGAAATGCAAGAAGGGCGTCTGATAGACGCCCTTCTTGTGGTTTATTTAGGGAAAATTACAGAGAGGTCTTGATGCGCTCCACGGCCTGACGGGTGGCCTCCCCATCGCCGAAGGCGGTGAGGCGGATGTAGCCCTCGCCGCTGGGGCCGAAGCCGGCGCCGGGGGTGGTGGCCACGTTGGCGCGGTCCAGCAGCAGGTCAAAGAACTCCCAGGAGCCCATGCCGTTGGGAGTTTTCAGCCAGATGTAGGGGGCGGTCGCTCCGCCGAAGCAGGTGAGGCCGGCGGCGGTGAGTCCCTCCCGGATCACCTGGGCGTTGTTCCGGTAGTAGTCGATGGCCTCCCGGGTCTGGGCCTTGCCTTCGGGGGTGTAGATGGCTGCGGCTCCCCGCTGGATCACATAGGGGACGCCGTTGAACTTGGTGCACTGGCGGCGATTCCAGAGAGCATTGAGCTTGGCCCCATCCCGCTCCAGCTCCATGGGCACCACAGTGTAGGCGCAGCGGTTGCCGGTGAAGCCGGCGGTCTTGGAGTAGGACCTAAACTCAATGGCGCAGGTGCGGGCTCCCTCCACCTCATAGATGGTGTGGGGCACGTCCTCGTCGGTGATGAAGGCCTCGTAGGCGGAGTCGTACAGAATCACCGACCCGTTGGCGTTGGCGTAGTCCACCCACACCTTCAGCTGCTCGCGGGTGGCCACCGCGCCGGTGGGGTTGTTGGGGAAGCACAGGTAGATGAGGTCCACCTTCTCCTTGGGGGGCTGAGGTGTAAAGCCGTTTTCCTCCACACAGGGCATATACACAAGCTTGGACCAGCGGCCCAGCTCAGCCTGATACTCCCCGGCCCGTCCAGCCATGGCGTTGGTGTCCACATACACCGGGTACACCGGGTCGCACACGGCCACCACGTTGTCAGCGCCGAAGATGTCCCCGATGTTTCCGCAGTCGCTCTTGGCGCCGTCGGAGACGAAGATCTCCTCGGGCTTGATATCCACGCCCCGGGCGGCGTAGTCGTGCTGGGCGATGGCCTCCCGCAGGAAGTCGTAGCCCTGCTCC
>CALXGD010000049.1 GCA_944387745.1 uncultured Oscillospiraceae bacterium | reverse complement strand
CCGCTTGTCTGCGGCTGTGCTGGAATTGGTAGACTGGCAAGCTTGAGGTGCTTGTGTCCGGACGGGCGTACGGGTTCGACTCCCGTCAGCCGCACCAAAGCGGGAACCTTTGATATTCAAGGGTTCTCGCTTTTCCTTTTGAATCCCACCGGTTTGGCGGATTTGTCATAATCATTGATTTTCACAATAACAAATTAAAAGTCAAGATTTGAAATTGCACACGAAACCCGCCCCCATTACTGAGGGCGGGCCTTTGTATCTGCCTTACTTTTTCGCCAGAGCCGCTGCCACAGTGGCCAGTTCCTCCCGGCTCACAAAGCCCTGGGGGGACTGGATAGAGCCGCCCACGTCGGACATCACGCCCGCGTCAATAGCCTCCTGGATGTATGGGACTGCCCACGGGCTGGCTGGCTTGGCATTGCGCTCCGCCAAATAGACGTCCATCATCTGGTTAAACTGCTCCTGAGTCAAGGTATCCTCTCCCTTCAAAATTTTATCCACGTCCGCCCGGAAGAGGTCCATAGATTTCCCAAACTTTGGAAACCAGTGCATTACGTCGGCGTGGTTGCTGGCAATGCCCCGTTGGTATCCCTCGCTGTGGCAGATTACCACCCCGTCCTCTAGGGGGTCCAGGTTGTACAGCCCGCACAGGTATGCGGTCAATTCTACGGCCTTCTGGTACACTGCTTCAAAATAGCTGGCGTCTGCTAAGCTGTCCTCGCAAATCTCAAAAGAGATGTGGGTGTTGTTGGCGCTCCGGCCAGTAGTCCCGGTTCCAGCGTGCCAGCCCCGATGTTCCCAGGGCAGAGTTTGAATGATCCGATTTTCTGATACAAGGGCATGGACACAGACCTCTACTCCGGGGCGATTCCAGCTTTGCAGAAAGACCATCGGATTGGACTGAGCCACTCCAGTGGAATGGACCATAATTCCCTTTGGAAGAATGGTGCGCTGCGCTTGATAGCAGTCATTTTGAGTTAAAAAATGGGTCTCAATGGGCACCAAAAGAATACCTCCCTTTCAGCGGACCGTGTCTCTGCTGTCAGATTATGCAGGGGGGCTCCCAAAGGTTCAACCAGGGGAGGAGCTTTTTGTACTGCCGTTCTAAATCATGGGTGGCAGTGGAAAAGTGCGGGGCAAAATGTCTGCCTGCATTGACAGCAAAGCCAGTTTTTCGTATAGTATAAAAGAGCTGTGAAGCCAGCTGAACCACAGGGCTCCGGCGAGCTGAGAAGAGAGGAAGCGTAAGAAATGGAAGAGAATCAGCGCCCGATTCCGGGCAACCTCGCTGCTCTGCTTCCCATCGGCGTTTTTTTAGCGCTGTATTTGGGATGCGGACTGTTGTTTGAGTACGGCCTGGGCATTGAACAGGGGTTTTACCAGATCAAGGCTATCGTGGTCTTTTTGATTGCCCTGGCAGTGGCCTGTGTCCAGAACCAAAAGCTGAATTTTAACGAAAAATTGAAGGTTATGGCCAACGGCGTGGCCGACGAGAATATTTTGACCATGTGTCTGGTGTTTCTGGCCGCCGGGGCCTTCTCCGGGGCCATCTCCGCCGCCGGCGGGGCGGACAGCACCGTGTACCTGTTCCTGGACTATCTGCCCAGCCAGTTCGCCGTGGGTGGCCTGTTTCTCATTGCCTGTTTCGTATCCATCTCCATGGGCACTTCGGTGGGCACCGTGTCCGCCCTGGCCCCCTTTGCCGTGTCCATGAGTGAGGCCACCGGCTATGAGATGGTGCTGTGTATCGCCGCCGTGGTGTGCGGAGCCATGTTTGGGGACAACCTGTCCATGATCTCAGACACAACCATTGCCGCCGTCCGTACCCAGGGATGTGAGATGAAAGACAAATTCCGCATGAATTTTCTGATTGTCCTCCCAGCGGCCATTTTGACTCTGGTGATTTTCCTGGCCCTTACCTGGGGCGGCGCCGGTCAGGTAGAGGTGGGGGCGTATAGCTTTTGGAAGGTGTTGCCCTACCTGGTGGTCCTGGTGGGGGCAATCGCAGGGGTGAACGTGTTCCTCATTCTGATGCTGGGCACCGTCCTGAGCCTGGCGGTTGGCATCGCCTCCGGGGCCTTTCCTTGGACGGATATCTTTACCGTCACCGGCGACGGCATCACTGCCATGTACGATATTACCGTTATCTCCATCGTAGTGGCCTGCATCGGGGCCCTGGTGAAGGAGTACGGGGGTATCCAGTGGATTATTGACTTCATCCATCGCCGGGTGAAGTCCAAGAAGGGGGCCCAGCTGGGTATTGCCGGTCTGGTGGCAGCGGTAGACGTGGCCACCGCCAACAACACAGTGGCCATCGTTATGTCCGGTTCTATCGCAAAGGAGGTCAGCACCGAGTACGGCATCGATCCCCGGCGGTCCGCCTCCCTGCTGGACATTTTTGCCTCGGTGATGCAGGGAATTCTCCCCTACGGCGCCCAACTGCTGTACGCCTCCGCGGGCACCGGGGTGGCCGCCCCGGCCATCGTGCCCTATATGTTCTACTGCTATCTTATGGCCATGTGTGCCGTGGTCTTTATTCTGTTCTTCTCCGGGAAGGAGAAGAAGTAGTGAAGAGCCTGAGATTTTCTCAGGCTCTTCTTTTTGCTGCGTCGGGGCATGGGACTGGTCTCTTTGTCCCGTGCCCTCTCTGAGAGTGCACCGATTCCGCTTGTCGGAAGAAAATGTCCTGACAGGACAGATGGGGCCGGGGACCGCACGGCTCCATGGCGATCCATCCGGGCTGCTCCGCACGCCTTCGCGCTTCGATGTCACGCTGCGGCGGCTGCGCGACGCCCGGCTTCGCTGCGCCTCGGGCTGGTCTCCGGACCGCTTTGCGGTCCTGCGCTCGCCCTCGCTCTGCTCCATCCGGGCTGCTTCGCACGCCTTCGCGCTTCGTATGACCTCCCACACATTTCCTGTATCATTTCTCCATCCAGGCCAATACTAGGGATACATCCATTCAATAAGGAGGTCATCTTTTTGAAACAGCGACCACTTTTTCTGCCGGTTCTGGCAGCTGCGCTGAGCCTGCTGCTGATTCTGGCGCTTCCACTGAGTGCCTCGGCCTTTTTCTGGAATAAAAAGGAGGATGCCCCATCCGTCGCAGATTTTGCGAAAAACGGATTGGTGGGGGATTCCATCACTTTTTCTTCCCAGGATTTTGCGGTCCAGTCGGAGCAGGACGCGGCGCTCGCACACATTACCCTGGCGGCGCTGCCTGACCCAGGGGCAGGCACTCTGACCCTGGGGGGACAGCCCCTGACTGTGGGCACAGTGATTGACGCCACCGCGCTGTCCGGGCTCGTTTTTCAGTCCAGCCCTGCTCCCACAGTGACCACCACAAGCTTCACCTTTACACCGACCTTTTCTCCAGAGTCCCCTGAGACGACAGATACCACGGTGACACTGTACCTGCTGACAGCAGCCAATGACCCGCCGATTGCCCGGAATATGGATCTATCCACCTATCGCAATGTGGCCATCACCGGATACTTTGACGCAGTGGACGGAGAAGGGGATGTCCTTACCTTCCAGCTCACCAGCACGCCGGCCAGAGGAAGTGTGAAGCTGGTGGAGGACGGCTCGGCACAGTTTGTATACACGCCCTATGAGAATAAGACGGGGAAGGACACCTTCACCTATGTGGCCATTGACGAGTCGGGAAATACCTCTGGGGAGGCCAAAGTGACCATTCAGATTGAGAAGCCCGACACCAAAGTGAGCTATGCGGACATGGAGGACAGCTTCGCTCACAAAGCGGCTATCCGCCTGGCGGAGGAGGGAATCTTTGTGGGCGCCTGCCGGAATGGGCAGTATTTCTTTGAGCCGGAGCAGACTGTCTCCCGGGCGGAATTTCTATCCCTAGCCATGGCCGCGGCGGAGTTGGAGCCCCTGGAGGATGTCACCATCACCGGCTTCTCTGACGATGAGGCGATTCCCACCTGGGCAAAGGGCTGTGTATCTTCCGCGCTGCAGGCGGGGGTAATCCAGGGTTCTAAAAATGAGTTGGGAGCTCCAGTATTCCAGGCGGATGCAGCTGTGACCCAGGGAGAGGCCACAGTAATGCTGAATAACCTGCTGGGGGTGGCAGATGTGCCCCTGGAGGTGTTCTCTGTTCAGGGCAGTGAGACTCACTGGGCCAGCCAGGCTGCCGCCAATTTGGCGGCCTCCGGGGTGCTCCGGGAAGAGAGTGTGAACAGCGCCGCTCTGGGAGATCCCATCACCCGGGCAGAGGCTGCGGAGCTGCTGGACGGTGCATTAGACGTAATGGAATCTCGGGAGGATGACGGTTGGTTTCCCTGGTAGATCCTTGAGGATCGCATAAAATGAGGGGCGGCCCTATAGGGCCGCCCCTGTAAAAACTTGGGCTTCGATCTGATGTTCTCCCATGGATCGCACATTGATTGGACTGGATTTGCCCCAAACAGCGGTGAGGCCGGGTGTCACGCCACTGCCGCAGTGTGATACCCAAGTACAGAGGATGGAACACCCATAGAGAAGATGCCAGCGGAGGTTGATACGCCTCTCAGATCCCTCTGTTCAAGGTTTTCCGCAGGCGGATTTTTCCGGCCAGGGCCTCGTCCAGCAGGTTCAAAAATTTCTCCCGGTCCTCAGGCAGCCCGCCCTTCAGGGGCAGGTAGTTGGAGGCGTGGTTGCTTGTGAAGTGCAGCGGGTCCACGTTCAAATGCTCGATGAGCAGGCGGCACTCCTCCAAAATCTGGTCTGGGGTACACACTTTGAACCGCCCGGCCAGCACGTCCTCCCCCAAGGGGGTGCCTTTGGCGGGGGCGAAGGTCATGGCAGACAGGTGCCGGGGCTTCATCTCGTTGATTATCTTGGCGGTGGAGAGGATGTGCTCCTCCCAGTCCCCGTCCTGCCCGGTGAGGCCCATGATAATGATGGCCCACAGGTCGAAGCCGGCGGCCACCAATTTCTGTCCCGCCTCCAGCATTTCCTGGGCGGTGACGCCCTTGTTGATGGCCTTCAAGACGGCGTCGCTGCCGCTCTCTACCCCCAGGTAGGCCCGGTTCAGCCCCGCCGCCCGGATGGCTTTCAGCTCCTCCATGCTCTTGGCCAGAGTGCTACGGGGACCGGCGTAGGTGGTCACTTTCTCCAGGGCGGGGAAGGTCTCATACAGCTTGCGGAGGATTTTCAGCAGGTCCTCCGTTTTCATAATAATGGCATCCCCGTCCATGAGGAACACCCGCCGCAGGCCGGGGCCGTAGTAGTCCCTGGCCATGTCGATGTCCTCTAAAATTTCCTCCACCGGGCGGATGCGGAATTTCTTCTCCTTGTACATGGCACAGAAGGTACACTTGTTGTAGGAGCACCCGATGGTGCACTGGAGCAGGTAGCTCTTCCACTCCCCGGGGGGACGGTATAAAATGTCGCTGTCGTAACGCATGGTGTAATTTCCTTTCTTCCGTTTCACAAAATAGTGGTATGATTTGTTTTGCGGGGGATTTCGCCGCCATCTTCCTCTTTCGCACTTCTGTAGGGCCCGATGCCCTCATCGGGCCACTGGGCGGTTCTTTTCGCGGGGGGATTTCGCCGCCTGCGGGCGGCGACCTTCTTTTTCCATGGCGAAAAAGAAGGCAAAACGCCCCCGGGGACGGCTCAGATGAGCGCTCCGCACTCATATTCGCCTTTCCCCGGGCCCCTTTTACGGGGGACGCCCTACTGGGAGGTTATGCGTCATTTCCGGCGCGCAAAATCAGGAGTGCTTGCCTGCGTTTCCTTCCGGGCCCACTGGGGCCATGGGTAGGCAAAATTTGTCGCCGTTGCGGTTTTCGGACTGCGCCTAAGTTGCCGAGCCAACGCTTCCGGTGCAACATAGTCTTCCCCTGAGGGGAACGGCAGCAGGTTTTGCACACCTTTCATAC
Source organism: uncultured Oscillospiraceae bacterium (assembly GCA_944387745.1). Next base: position 1,109 of record CALXGD010000049.1, on the reverse strand, counting down.
AACGCACCATAACCCTTCCCCTAGGGGGGAAGGTGGTCCAGTGCGCACACTGGACCGGATGAGGGGGCAGGGTTTGCACCCTTTTGCAGGGGCGGCCCCATTGTCGCCCACCTAGCCTTCCCCCTTCCAGGGGGAAGGTGCCCCCGAAGGGGGCGGATGAGGGTGCTCTCTTGGACCGCAATCCGTATTCCCACCGGCGGCCGCAAGGGCCGCCCCTACAGGGCCGCAAGAAGGTATGCAAAACCTGAAAACCCCAGGCGGCCCAGTGTGCCGCCCCTACGGGAATTGGGTAACGTTTCAGGATACGCCGTCCCTCTGAGCCAAACTTGAGCCCCGCCACGCCAAAAGGCGCGTTTTCCATCGGGAGGAGCACCACCCAAAGGTGACCAACCCCTCAGCGGCAGCGGTGATAGAAGGGAAACCAATCGATGTCCACCCGCGCCTTTGCGTTGACCGGGACGCTCTCTTTATTGGCGGCCCCCCGTAAAATGGGGGTCCAGGGGGCAAGCGTCATATCGGCTGAGGCGCAGCCGAAGTCGATCTGCGCTTGTCCCCTGGCGGCTCTTTGGTGACTTTCTGGCCGTCCAGAAAGTCACTCGCCACCGGGGCGGCGAAATTCCCCGCGCAATCGGTCTAGGAAAAGCGGCGCGCCGAGGTCGTCGCGCCCTACGAAGGCCCACATGTGTTCACCACCTTCCTTAGCGGCCACCACCCCCCAGTGGAAGGCTTTCGGACGGCTGATAGCCGCCCCTACGAACATGCCGTCCCGGCCATCCTGTAGGGCCGCCATACATGGCGGCCGCCCGGAAACAAAAAGCAGAGGGGCAACAGCCGCCCGCAGGCGCGTTTCGGAGCGCAGCCGCCGCAAAGCGGCGGCTCTCAGCGCGGAGATGGCGGCGAAACACCCCCGCAATCGACCAGAGCACCCCGAACCAAAAGGGAGGAATCACCATGTCCCTGCATCCCCGCCTGCCCGCCCTGCTGCTTGCCGCCGCGCTGGCCTTCTCCCTCTCCGCCTGCGCCCCCAGGGAGGAGGCCCCGGAGGAGGCGCCCCCGCCGGAGCCCGCCGTCTCCGTTCTGGCCCCGGAACCGGAGCCCGAGCCGGAGCC
>CALXGD010000048.1 GCA_944387745.1 uncultured Oscillospiraceae bacterium | reverse complement strand
GAATGCGGATCATTTCTTTCTGAGCTGCCATGGGTTGTTTCCTCCTTAAAAATACGAAGTGAATTTCTTTGTCCTTCACGCTTCGTATCGGGTGAAGTTCCTGTCCACGTTCTCGTGCGTATCACTCTGTGGCATGAAAGAAACCGGCGCGACAAGCAGGCCGGTTCCCCCCAGCCACAGCGATATACGCTGTGCCTAGGTCCTTCAGCCGCCCGATTCTAGCTCGGACATACTCCGCGGAAGTTCCCTCATTGCTGAGCAATCTCCCGCATCATCGCGTTGTCCCTTGCAGGGACTTTGGTATCATACATCAACTAACCCGTGTGTGTCAAGGATTTTTTTTTAAAACTTTCTCCTTTGACGTCCTCTCCGAAGCCGGCCCTACATATTGTGGTTTTTTTCTTTTTTTCCACAACTCAGCGGACCTCGATCCATAAAAAAACAGCCGCCGGAGGCGGCTGTTTTCAGCTTTCTTTGATATTAGCTCCGCACGTCTCATTCAGCGGAACCCTCTTACTCTGCGGAAATCATATAGTAGTAGACCGGCTGTCCCCCTGGCAGCAAGTTCACCTCTGCGTTGGGACAGGCCTCTGTAATCTGCTGCACCGCCTGCTCCGCCTGCTGCTCCGTGACATTCTCCCCGTAAAAGACGGAGATAAATTCCGCCTTCTGGAGCGCCTCCGACTTGGCCAGCCGGCGCATTAGCACCTCCAAGCTCTGATCCGTACCGAAGAGCTGGTGCTCCAAGAGGGCCAGGTAGTCCCCCTCCTTGATGGCTGTGCCGTCAAACTCTGAATCTCGGGCCGCATAGGTGATCTCAGCGGTGCGAACCCTCTTTGCCGCCTGGAGCATCAGCTCTGTGAGCTCATCCTGCCCGGCCTCCGGGTCCACCGCCAGCATTGCGGCAATCCCCTGGGGCACTGTCTTAGTAGGCAGGACTACAACCGTTTTATCCTCGCACAGCCGAACGCACTGCTCTGCCGCCAGGATAATGTTCTTGTTGTTGGGAAGCACATAGACCACCCGGGCGGGAGTGCGGTCGATCTCACGCAGGATATCCTCTGTAGAGGGGTTCATCGTCTGCCCCCCGGAGATGACGCCGTCCACACCAAGATCCCGGAACACAGCCTCCAGGCCAGCTCCGGCGCATACCGCCACATAGCCGTATTCCTTTTCCGGAGCCGCTTTTGCAGGCTCCTCCTCTCCGGCATGTTCGGCCTCCAGCGCCTGCTCCACCGCCTCCAGGTCATCGGTGCTCTGGACGTGTCTGCCCTGGGCTAAATCCTCCGCCTGGGTGCGCATGTTTTCAATCTTCGCCAACTCCAAGGTTCCGTATTTCTGCGCCTCTGTCAGCGCCGCCCCTGGAATATTGGTATGCACGTGGACCTTAAAGGCCTCATCGTCCTCGCCGATGACTAGGCTATCTCCGATCCCATTCAAATAGGTGCGGAAGGGTTCCAGGTTCACTTTGGCTCCCTTTTTTCGGACAATAAACACAGTGTCAAAAGCGAAGGTAATCTCCTCTTGTGAGGCCGCCTTGAAATCGGCCTTCTCCGCCGAAACAGGCTCCTGGAGCTCCGGCATAGGCCTGCCCTGAAGGGAATCCAGCATCCCCTGGAGAATCAGGAGGAAGCCCTTTCCGCCGGCGTCCACTACCCCGGCCTTTTTCAGCACCGGGTTCTGTTCCACCGTCTCCGCCAGGGCGCTTTCTCCCTCTTCGATGGCCGCTGTCAGCACGGCCTCAAACCCGTTGTCCTCCCGGGCGGTGCCGGCGGCTCGGGCCGCCGCCATGCGGGAGACGGTGAGAATTGTACCCTCGGCCGGCTTCATCACCGCTTTATAGGCGGCAGCCACACCGAAATCCAGGGCGATAGCCAAGTCACGGCCATCTATGGTCTCCCGGTCTCGAATGGCCTTGGCAAATCCCCGGAACAGCAGCGACAAGATCACACCGGAGTTTCCTCTGGCCCCCCGCAGGAGAGCGGACGCCGTCGTCTGAGCTGCCTGTCCCACGGCATCAAACTGCTTTTTCTTCATCTCCGCCGCAGCTGCAGCCATGGTTAAGCTCATATTGGTCCCTGTGTCTCCATCGGGCACCGGGAACACATTTAGGTCGTTGACCTGTTGTTTTTCCGCGGAAATCGCGGCGGCGGCATGGATGACCATCTGCTGAAAGGCCGCCGCATCAATGATTTGTCTCATATCGGCCCAATTCCTTTCTACAGTGTCTAATTAAAACCGCATGGAGTCCACACAGACATCCACAGATTTTACCTCCACGCCGGTGGTCTTGCTGACTACATAGCGAACCTCACTCATAATGGAGCGGCATACCGCCATCAGGTTGACTCCGTTCTCCACAATAATGTGCAGCTCAATGGAGACGGTGCCGTCCTCGTTATAGTATACTTTTACGCCCTTGGCCATAGACTCCCGCTTAAGCAGATGAACCAGTCCGTCTGTCTTAGAGCGGACAGCCATCCCCTTGACGCCATAACAGTTGGTGGCGGCGCTGCCAGTGACGGCGGTAAAGACCTCATTACTGATGCGAATCTCTCCCAGGTCGTTTTGCAGTTTCATAAGCCGTTCCCTTCCTTTCGCTGGGACCTCAAATTTTGGGGCTTTATATGGTCTTATTGTAGTCGATTTTCCTTGAAATTACAAGTAGAATTTGGCGGATGGCATAGGGCGCAGCCGTCTCCGTCTGTCGCTTCAGCAGTCTGGTGTCTCTGCCGCCAATTTTGGGGGAGCTCCCCTGGCTCCTTGGTTGGTTCTCTGACGCCTCAGCAACAAATTTGCTTGAAAAACATTCCTGCGCTGATATAATCAAATCAGACACCGGTTGACACGATAGGAGTTTTGGATATGAGAGGAATCTTAGCTTTCGCGCTGTCCCTTGCGTTGACCCTGTTTCTTGCCGCCTGTACTCCCACCCAGGAGGATGTACCGGAGGACATTGGCGCACCAGCAGTCACAGAACCGGCGGACACCAGCGCACTGGAGCCGACGGATCCATCGGAGCGAGTGGAACAGGAACCGCAGAAGCCAGCGGCGCCAACAGCCGACATGGAGCCACTAGAAATACCGGCTCAAGAGACGCACACAGCAGAAACGCCTGCTCCGGAGCCTGTTCAGCAACCCACCCAGCAGCAGGAGACACCTATGAGACCTGATGATGGCGGCAGAAGCCCTGCCTCTGGAGAGGGCGGCCCGTCCGGCCAGACCTCTGGGAACCATGATAGCTCAGACTTAAGCGGAGTTTCCAGCAGTGTAAGCCAAGGCGACACAGCTGGAATCCAGAGCGGCAGCAGCCAGACAACACCTTCGACCGATTCAGGCAGCCAGGGAAAACAGGATTCCAATCCCTCATCCGACAATCTATCCGGTTGGGATTCACCGGAACAAAAAGCGGAATGGGAACAAAAAATGGAGGATGCAGGCATAGAAATCATAGGAGGTGGAGGGTTGCGTCAACCCAATCCTTAAAAGGTACAAATAACATGGCACATTTTAAGGGAGATGGCTTAAGCCATCTCCCTTTATCTTTGAAATTGCTTTCGGTAGCTGGTCAAAAAATCACTAGAATATCAAAATTACATCATAAAATTTAGATGCTCAGAGCGTGCTTTCCTACGCAGTCCAAGGAGTAGACAGTCCGCCACAGGTGAAATCTGGACGGTCCCGGGAGGTTGGAAGCAGAGCTTGGAGAAACAGCATAGAGAGCCGGTATTCCATTTACCGCTCCTCGCGGAAGTAGTTGAGTCCCAGGCCGGCGGGCTGTCCGCTGCCCTTTTGCCGGATGGAGGTGGCCACCAGGACGACAGCGGTGATGAGGAAGGGCAGGGCCTGGTACAGCTGGGAGGGCACCGCCCCCAGCCAGCCCAGCGTGTCGGGGAAGGCGGCGGCCAGGCTGCCGCCGGACACCCGCAGGGTGTTGAAGAAGCCGAACACGAAGGTGCCCAGGATGGCCAGCGCGGTGTTCCAGTTGGCGAAGATCACCAGGGCCACCGCAATCCACCCATAGCCGTTGATCCAGCAGCTGCTGTTGAAGGAGCCGGACATGTTCAGGCTCATGTAGTAGCCGCCCACGCCCATAATGCCGCAGCCCAGGCAGATGTGCAGGTACTTATAGCGCTTCACGTTTACGCCGACGGAGTCGGCGGCGCCGGGATTCTCGCCCACCGCCCGCAGGCGCAGGCCGGGGGTGGTGCGGTTCATATACCACCACATGGCCAGGGCGACCACCACAGCCAGATAGACCAGGATGTTGTGGGTAAACAGGCCCTGGCCGATGACGGGGATTTGGGACAGGCCGGGAATGACCAGGTCGGCAAAGCCGTTCTTGATGTTTTCGTAGTCGTTCATGGCGGGCCAGCTCACCGCCTTCACCCCGTTGCCCACAAAGAAGTAGACGCCCAGGCCGAAGGTGGTGAGGGTCAGGCCGGTGATGTTCTGGTTGGCCTGGAGGGAGACGGTCAAGACGGCGAACAGCAGCCCGCAAAGCGCCCCCGCCAGGAAGCCGGTGAGGATGCCCACCAGCAGGTTGTTGGTCCAGCACCCCACCAGGTAGCCAAAGATGGCCCCCACGGCCATGATGCCCTCCACGCCCAGGTTCAGGCTGCCGGATTTCTCCACCGTGATTTCCCCCGCGGTGCCGTACAGCAGCGGGATGTTATAGACCACAATGCTGTGCAGGAAGGTGGTAATGACCCCCAGCTTATCCATTTCCATTGTTTTCTCCCCCTTTCACAGACCGGACCACGCGGAACCGGATGAAGAAGTCGGCGGCCAGGACCAGGAACAAAATTGCCCCCTGGAGCATGTCGGCAAAGCTGGAGTCCACCTGTGCGAAGGTAGCAGCAGCAGCCGAGGAGCCGTACTGGAGCACGCCAATGAGGGCCGACACCAGGAAAATCGCCCCGGTGTTCAGCTTGGCCAGCCAGGCCACGATGATGCCCGTCCAGCCCACGTCGTCGGTGATGGCGGTGGACAGGATGCCGGCGGTGCCCACTTTGAACGCCCCCGCCAGGCCGATGAGGCAGGCGGACAGGAACACCGTCCGCAGGACAATGCGCCCCACCTTCATACCCGCGTACCGGGCGCTGCCTACGCTGTCCCCCACCACGGCGATTTCATAGCCGTGCTTGGTATATTTTAAGTAGATGTAGACCAGCGCCCCCACCGCGAAGGCCAGAATCACACACACGTTCAAATTGAATTTCCCAATCAGGATCCCGGGGAACTCCACCCAGTCGTCGAAGCCGCCAAAGATGGGCCGGGCGGAGGTGGCGTCCAGGAAGAAGTTCCAGCTGGCCTTGGTCTCCCCCAGGAAGGTGAGGAAGTATAGGGCCACATAGTTGAGCATCAAGGTCAACAGCGTCTCATTGGTGCCGAACTTCACTTTGAAGGCGGCCACCAGCACGCCGTACAGCCCACCGGCCAGCATCCCCGCCAGGCACATGAGCACCAGTGTGACCGGCTGGGGCAGGACCGGTCCCGCCTGGAAGGCCACCGTGGCGGCGGCGACCGCCCCCAGGATGAACTGCCCCTCGCCGCCGATGTTCCAAAAGCGCATTTTGAAGGCCAGGGACAGGGCCACCGACGTTACCACCAGGGGGACGAACACTTTTAGATAGTTCTCAAAAATCCGGTAGGCGATCTTGTTGCCCACCATGCCCATGGTGGACATGCGCCAGTAGTAATCAATGGGGTCCACTCCGATGGCGGTCAGCACCACGGCCCCCAGCAGCAGGGCGATGAGAACCGCTCCCACATAGAAGGCAATCCGCTGTCCCAGCGGGCAATGGTCCCGTTTGACAATGTGAAACCGCATGCCGCCTCAAGCCTCCTTTCCCTCGCCGCCGGACGTCTCCGGGGCGAAGTTGGTGTCCTTTGCGAAGCCCGCCGGCTTGTCCGCGTATTTGTTGGACAGGTCCAGCGCCCCCGTCATCATCAGGCCCAGCGCCTCCTTGGAGGTCTTGTGGGCGTGGACCACGCCCATCATCTTCCCGTGGCACAGGACCATGATCTTGTCGCACAGGGCCAGCATCACGTCCAAATCCTCGCCCACAAAGAGGATGCCCACCCCGGCCTGCTTCTGCTGGTTCAGAATGTGGTAGATTGCGTAGGAGGAGTTGATGTCCAGTCCCCGCACCGGGTAGGCGGTGACGAGCACGTTGGGCCCCGCCTTGATCTCCCGGCCCAGAAGCACCTTTTGCACGTTGCCGCCCGACAGCAGGCGCACCGGCGTCTCGGTGGAGGGCGTGACGACCTCCAGCTCCTGAATCACCCGCTCGGCCTCCGCCCGGCCCCGCTTCCGGTCCACCATGGGGCCCTTGCCGTCCCCATAGTTTTTCAGCAGCATGTTGTCCGTGATGGACAGGGACGGGGCCAGGCCCATGCCCAGACGGTCCTCCGGGATAAAGGACATGGAGATGCCCTTGTCCAAAATGGCCTTGGGGGAGAGTCCCACAATGTTGTCCCCCTTGTGGATCATCTGCCCCGACTGGATGGGCCGCAGGCCGGCGATGGCCTCGCACAGATACCGCTGGCCGCAGCCGGCGATGCTCGCCACGCCCAAAATTTCGCCGCCCCGGATATAGAAGTTCACATGGTCGATGGCGGTGGCGCCCTCGTCGTTGAGGATGGTCAGGTCCCGGATCTCCAGCAGGGGCCGGGTCTTTTCCACCACAGGGCGCTCGATGTTCAAATCAACCTTCCGGCCCACCATGTACTCGGTAAGCTCCTGCT
>CALXGD010000047.1 GCA_944387745.1 uncultured Oscillospiraceae bacterium | reverse complement strand
GGCGGAAGTCCTGGAAAATGACCCCCAGGGTCCGCCGCATATAGGGGATCTGCCACTCGGCGATGTTGGTCAGGCTGAAGCCGTTGACCATGACGCGCCCCTCCGTGGGCACCACCTCACCGGTGAGCAGCTTGATGATGGTGGATTTCCCGGAGCCGGAGGGCCCCACCAGGAACACAAACTCCCCATCCTTGATCTCCAGGGTCAGGCCGTTGAGCGCCCTGGTCCCATTGGAGTACTCCTTGATAACATCTGTTAGTCGGATCATACTTCTCCCATCCCGCGCATAAATTTATGTAAACACAAAACGTCAAAAAAACAAGAACCATATCGGGACTATTATAGTCGAAAAAGGATAGCCCGTCAAGGGAGAACTCGTGAATAAATTATGAACGGTGTTGTTATGTAAATTCCTGGAAATCCTTCTGCCCAGCCGCCCCATGCAGCGCCGAGAGGCCTCCGGAATGCTCCGGAGGCCTCTCGCGTCCCATTCACACAAGGCGTAGCCTTACGCGTCGATCCCGCGGCTGGTCAGGTATTTCTTGACCATCAGGGCCACCTTGAAGGTAATAGCGTCGTCGAACTCCCGCAGGTCCAGCCCCGTAAGCTTCTTGATCTTCTCCAGCCGGTACACCAGGGTGTTGCGGTGGACAAAGAGCTTGCGGGCGGTCTCGGACACGTTCAAATTGTTCTCGAAGAACTTGTGGATGGTGAAAAGCGTCTCCTGATCCAGGGCGTCGATGGGGTTTTTCTTAAAGACCTCCATCAGGAACATCTCACACATGGTGGCAGGCAGCTGATAAATCAAGCGGCCGATCCCCAAGTTCTCATAGTTGATCACGTACTTCTCCGTGTCGAAGACCTTGCCCACCTCGATGGCGATCTGGGCCTCCTTATAGGACTTGGCCAGGTCCCGCAGGTGGTTTGCCACCGTGCCGATGCCCACCACCACGCGGCTCTCGCTGCCCTCCCGCAGGGCCTCCTCCACAGTGGCGGCGATGCGGTTGAGCTCCCGGTCCCCGTTGTCGGAAATCTGATGGATCAGCGCCACGTCCACATCATCCACGTTCAGCACAAAGTCGGTCTGACGGTCGGGAAACAGGCTCTGGATCACATCCAGGTGGACGGAGTCCGCCTCGTTCAGGTTCCGGATCACAAACACACCCCTGGGCACCTCCGGGTCCACATGGAGCTCCTTTGCCCGCATGTAGATATCCCCCAGCATGATGTTGTCAGAGATGATGTTCTTGATAAACGAGCCCCGGTCGTGCTTCTCCTCGTAGTAGGCCTTGGCCCCATTGAGCGAGACGCTGGCCACAGAGCACACGGCCCGGCCCACATCGTCGTCCGCCAGGACAAACACCGCGTAGTCAAATTGGGTCCCCCATCCGCCCAGGGCCTTGAAGGACTTGCCCTGATAGGAGAAGCAGCGGCCCTCCGCGTGGGCAATGGGGTCCACATACTCCGGCCACTTGTTGCCGATCAGGCCCAGGTCACTGCAGGAGATGACCGTCCCTTCCCCATCCAGCACACCCACTACCTTATCGGTGGTCTCCTTGATCTGCAGGACAACATTCTGAAAAATTCTACCCGACATACACAAATCCTCCCATCGGATCTCCAGCACGGTATCTTCTCTATCTCTTTACTGCGGGTTTTGTGCAATATGACTATTCTCCCTACATTATACCGGGCCCTCCACTATAATGCAAGAGATTTTTTCTTTTTTTCACAAATTTTATATATATTTTTTAGGCAAAGTGTTAAATTGTTCTCATTTTTGCGTGATTCTGTTTAATTCAGCAATTTCCTGTTCTGATAAATACCGGTATTCCCCCTCGCCGAGATCCCCACCCAGCTGGAGGGTTCCCATAGCAATCCGGCGCAGGGATAAAACCGTCTTACCCCGGCTGAGAAACATGCGCTTGATTTGGTGAAATTTACCCTCGTGCAATGTGACGAACACGTGTGCCGGATCCTCTCCAACTTCCAGGCGGGCGGGCAAACATCTGATATCGCCCAGCAGGATTCCCTCCGCAAAGGCCGCCGCGTCCGCCGCGTCTGCCGGTGCGGAGAGCCAGGCTTCATACACTTTGTCTACATGCCGCTTCGGCGAGAGCAGGGCGTGCGCCAGGGCGCCGTCATTGGTCAGGAGCAGAAGCCCCCGGGTGTCCTTGTCCAGCCGGCCCACCGGAAACAGGCCGATCCGGCGGAGCTCCGGCGTCAGCAGGTCCAGCACGGTCTGCTGGCGGCTGTCCTCAGTGGCAGAGAGCAGCCCTGCCGGTTTATTGAGCAGGATGTAGGTATACCGGCGGTAGTCCAGGTCCACCCCGTCCACCGTGATATGGGCCGTCTCCGTCTCCGCCTTTACCTCCGCACCGGCCGGCAGCGCACCGTCCAAGAGCACCCGCCCCTCCCGGATGAGGGTTTTTACCTCCCGCCGGGACCAGCGGCCGGTGGAGGCAAGGATCTTATCCAGGCGTTCCAGCGGCACAAGCCTCCCCTCCTTTTCTCATGCTAATGGGACAATGGTATCATATTTTCCCCGGAAAGGGAATAGGAATCAGTGAGGAGGGATGCTATGTTCATCGTATCTGCCAAATTCGACCCCAAAAAGATCACCTGTTGGGCGGTGGCACTGGGGATCGCGCTCATTGCCGTCATTCTGCTGGTCAGCCACTTTAAGGGCGCCTCCTCCCCCGGTGCGGAGGCCGTCGTCGCCGCCACGGACCAGGAGCGGGCGGCCTATCTGGAGAGCCTGGGCTGGGAGACAGACGGCATCCCCGTGGAGACGCTGACCTTTTCTCTGCCCCAGCCGTTAAACGCGGCCTATGAGGAGTATAACCAGCTGCAGCTGGAACAGGGCTTTGACCTGACCCCCTACGCCGGCATGCAGGTCAAGCGCTACAGCTATGCCATTCTCAACTATCCCGGCCATCCAGACCAGGTCCAGGCGGACCTGTACCTGTGCGGGGACACGGTGATCGCCGGCGATATCCTCTGCTATGGGGACCAGGGCTTTGTGGCTACCCTGCAATTCCCCGCGGCATAAAGGGGCACGCGCACCGGCAGAATCTGCCCGGCCTTTCGGGGCGCCCCTGCCGACCCCGCATCGCCGTTTGGCGTCAAAACCAGAAGGGGACGCTGACGGAAAATGTCAGCGCCCCCTTTTCGGTTTTTCGCGGGGAAGGCACGGCTCTCTCTGCCGGGAATCCCCGGGCTGCGGCGGCAAGGATCCGCTTCTATGCAAGAAGGCGCACCGGTGTAACCACACCGGTGCGCCTTTTCCATCAAACAGTGAGAGAGAACCTCTTACTTGTCCTCGATCTCGATGACAACGCCGGAACCCACGGTACGGCCACCCTCACGGATAGCGAAACGCAGGCCCTTCTCAATGGCGATGGGGGTGATCAGCTCCACCTTCATGTCCACGTTGTCGCCGGGCATGCAC
>CALXGD010000046.1 GCA_944387745.1 uncultured Oscillospiraceae bacterium | reverse complement strand
CCGGGGGGCGGACTGGGCGCTGTTGGGGCGGGCGCTGTCCCTTCCCACCGTGTTTACGGAGGCATTTACCCCCGGTGAGGCGGTCTATCAGCCCCACCGGTTCCGCCGGTGTCTGGGCTTTCTCCTGTCCGGACAGGTACAGGTGACAAACGGGAACCTGTCGGTGAGCGTACTGGAGGCGGGAGAGATGTTCGGGGCCGCCGCCCTGTACAACGACCTGCCCAACTACGCCACCACCCTCACCGCCCGCAACCCCTGCCGCATCCTCTTTCTCCCCCAGGATGAGGTAGACCGGCTGCTGGGGGAGGAAGCCCTGCTCCGCCAAAACTACCTGCGCTATCTGTCCGGCCGCATCCGGTTTCTGTCCGGGCGGCTCCAGGCGGTGGCACAGACCGGGGCAGAGGGCAAGCTGGCCCGGTATCTGCTCTCCGCCGGGGCGGATGCCGCCGTCCATACCTCCGCCTCCGACCTGGCCCGGCGGCTTGGCCTCAGCCGGGCCTCCCTGTACCGGGCTTTTGACACCCTGGAGAAGGCCGGTCTCATCCGCCGGGAGGGCAAAACGGTGCACATCCTGGACCGGAGTGGGCTGGAGGGGGTGCTGTGAGTGGGGGACAGCCTTTTAAAAGCCTCCCCCTTGATGGGGGAGGTGCCCCAAAGGGGCGGAGGGGGTGTGAATCTGCGTAGGGGCCGCACCACCGTTTTTCCATTCTCCAACGTTCCCCTCATCCGTCTGGCCTTCGGCCAGCCACCTTCCCCCAAGGGAAGGCTTGAAGGGCTACACCCCTAAAAGCCCCCTTGTGAAAAGGGGGAAGGCGCGAAGCGCCAGGTGGGATTCCGTCAACCGGGACCTTTGCGATCAACGGCATCCCCTTATCCCATTCCCCCCATTTTTCACAGCAATACATTGGAAAGGAAGATTGCAATGAAACTCAGAAACCAACTCTCTCTGCTCCTGTGCGGGGCCCTGATGGTCTCCGCCTTGGCCGGGTGCGGAGGCGGAAACGACAGCTCCAGCGCCTCCGCCTCTGGAAGCACCTCTCCCTCCCAGTCCGCCGACGTCAGCGCGGGGGACATCTCTCTGGCAGAGCCTTATGAGCTGCCCGACTTCATGGTCCTCTCCGGCCCCACCGGCGTGGGGGCCGCCAAGCTGATGGCCGACAACGAGGCCGCCGCTGATGAGGACAAGGTGCTCTCCTCCGCCGTGGTGGAGGCGGACAACCAGGTGGTGTCCTCCGCCCTCATCAACGGGGACGCGGACATCGCCGCCGTGGCCACCAATGTGGCTGCTACTTTGGTGAATAAGAACCCGGAATCCATTCAGGTGCTGGCGGTGAATACCCTGGGGGTGCTGTATATCCTGGAGAAGGGGGACACCGTGACCTCCATGGCTGACCTGGCGGGCAAGACTGTCTACGCCACCGGCGAGGGGGCCAACCCCCAGTACGTCCTCAACTACCTGCTCACCGAGAATGGAGTGGACCCGGCCGGCGTGGACATCCAGTGGATGACCGCCCAGGAAGTCACCGCCCAGATGGTGTCCTCGGAGGACGGCATCTGTATGCTCCCCGTCCCCGCCGCCACCGCCCTGATGATCCAGGACTCCGGCGTGCGGCAGGCCCTGTCCCTCACCGACGAGTGGTCTGCCGTGAGCGAGGGCGAACTGGCCATGGGCTGCGTCGTGGCCCGCACCGACTATATTGAGGAGAACCACCAGGGAGTGGAGGCCTTCCTGGCCGCCTATGAGGACTCCATCGAGTACATGTCCAACCCGGACAACCTGGATGAGGCCGCGGAGCTAGTGGCTCAGTACGGCATCACCGCCAACGCCGCCATCGCCAAGGCGGCCATCCCCCAGTGCAATTTGACCTATCTCCAGCGGGACAATATGAAATCCGTGCTGGAGACCTACTACCAGGTGCTCTTTGACGCCGACCCCGCCTCTATTGGCGGGGCCCTCCCCTACAACTCCTTCTACTATGGTGTGGAGTAAACCCGTTAAAAACTGGATCAAAGTTCTGCTGCCCCCGGCCCTCTGGCTGGGGGCTTGGCAGCTTGGGGCGTTTCTGGTGGAGCTGCATGTGGAGGGCCGAGGAAACGAGCTGCTTCTCCCCTACCCTGTCACTGTCCTGAGCGCTTTGGCCGGGCTGGTGCTGGAGCCGGAATTCTGGGAAACGGCCCTCACCTCCCTGGTCCGCATCGCCGCCGGGATGGGGGCGGGGGTAGTTTTTGGGGGACTGCTGGCCGGCCTCACCAGTTGGAGCCCCTGGCTGGAGCGGCTGTTCGCCCCGGTGATCCGCATTGTCCGGGCCACGCCGGTGGCCTCCTTCATCCTGCTGGTCCTCCTGTGGACGGGCCGCAACCAGGTGCCGGCGGTGATCGCCGCCCTGATGGTGCTGCCGGTGGTGTGGGAAAATCTCACCCAGGGCATCCGCTCCACCGACCCCCAGCTTTTGGAACTCTCTCGAGCCTACCGCTTTTCCAGGCGGAAAATTTTCCGGCTGGTGTACTGGCCCAGCCTCACCCCCTATCTGCGCTCCGCCCTCACCACCGCCATGGGGCTGGCCTGGAAGTCGGGAGTGGCCGCCGAGGTGCTGTGCCTCCCCCGGCCGGGCATCGGCACGGAGATCAATCACGCTAAGCAGGCCTTTGAGACGGCGGATTTATTTGCCTGGACGGCGGTAGTCATCAC
>CALXGD010000045.1 GCA_944387745.1 uncultured Oscillospiraceae bacterium | reverse complement strand
CCCCGGTACTGCCCCTCCATCGAGACCAAGGTGGTCCGCTTCCCGGAGAAGGAGCGGCACCAGCTGTTCATCGAGCCCATGGGCCTGAACACGGAGGAGCTGTACATCCAGGGCTTCTCCTCCTCTCTCCCCGAGGACGTGCAGATTCAGATGCTCCACACCATCCCCGGCCTGGAGCGGGCGGAGATGACCCGGTGTGCCTACGCCATCGAGTACGACTGCGTGGACCCCACGGAGCTGGAGCCCACCCTGGAGACGAAAAAAATCTCCGGCCTGTATGGGGCGGGGCAGTTCAACGGCTCCTCCGGCTATGAGGAGGCCGCTGTCCAGGGCTTTGTGGCCGGGGTGAACGCCGCATTGAAGCTTCGGGGGGAGGAGCCCCTGATCCTCCGCCGGGACCAGGGGTACATCGGGGTGCTCATTGACGACCTGGTCACCAAGGGCACCAACGAGCGCTACCGGATGATGACCTCCCGCACCGAGTACCGCCTGCTCCACCGGCAGGACAACGCCGACCAGCGGCTCACCGCCATTGGGCGGCGGCTGGGGCTGGTGCCCCGGGAGCAGCTGGAGGCGGTGGAGGCCAAGTACGCCGCCGTGGACCGGGAGTGCCGGCGGCTGGAGCACACCGGCGCCGCCCCCAGCCCAGAGCTGGACACCTTTTTGAGCCAGTACGGGGAGACCTCTGTAGCCAACGGGGCAAGGCTGGCAGACCTGCTCCGGCGCCCCCCCATCACCTATGCGGCCCTGGCCCCCTTCGACCCGGACCGGCCGGACCTCCCCGCCCCTGTGCGGGAGGCGGTGGAGATCGCCATCAAATACCGGGGCTACATCGACCGCCAGCTGCGGCAGGTGGAGGAGATGAAGAAGCTGGAGGGCCACGCCCTTCCCCCCAACCTGGATTATGAGAGCATCCAGGGCCTGCGCCTGGAGGCCCGGCAGAAGCTGAGCCAGATCCGCCCTCACAACTTGGGTCAGGCCAGCCGGGTGTCCGGGGTATCCCCGGCGGACGTGGCGGTGCTGATGGTGTATCTGAAAGGGACATCGGGAGGGGCCGGTTGACGGAATCCCCCCTTTCAAAAGGGGGCAAAAAGCCTCCCCCCTGACAGGGGGAAATGGCCGAAGGCCAAAGGGGGTAGGGTAGCCCGAAGGGCCGGAGGGGGCAAGGCAGTGCGGCCAGCGGTTTCCGCCCCCCCTCAGTCACGACTTATGCCGTGACAGCTCCCCCGCAAGGGGGGAGCCAACAGTTGGCCGCCCGTACCCCCGCACCGCAAAGCCTCCCCCGCAAGGGGGGGAGCCAACGGTTGGCCGCCCCTACATTCTTACAAAAGGAGCAATTCCATGGACATACGGCAAATCAAAGGCAATACCTGGGTGCTGGAGGGGATCGAGTGGATCCCCTTCTACAAGCTGGACGCGCAGAGGTGTATCCTCTTGGATACCGGCCTGGGGGAGGAACAGGAGAGCCTGGAGCAGGCGCTGGTCAACCAGGGCCTCACCCCCGCGGGCATTCTCTGCTCCCACGCCCATGTGGACCACGGGGGCAGCAACCGGTATTTTCAGGAGAAGTACCACACTCCCGTGGCCCTCACCGCCAAGGAGGCGGGTATGTGCGCCGGGCTGCTGAATTTGAAGTGCTACTTCCTCCTGCTGCCCCCCGGCATGGTGGAGCGGGAGTCCTCCAACCTGATCCACACCCCAGACGTGATTATCCCTGACGTGGACGGCACCTTCTCCTTCTGCGGCGCAGAGTTTCAGATCATCCAGACCCCCGGCCACTCGGCGGGTCACATCTCGGTGGTCACGCCGGACAATGTGTGCTATGTGGGGGACGCCCTCCTGTCCCGGGAGACGCTGGACGCCAAGCTGCCCTACTGCCTGTCCCACAAGCTGGGCATGGAGAGCAGGGAGAAGCTGCGGGGCGTCAACGCGGACGTGTTCCTCATGGCCCACCGGGGGATGTGCAGAGGGGAGGAGTTTCATCAACTGGTTGACGATAACCAGGCCCTAGCTCAGCGGCGGGCGTGGGAGATCTTTTCCCTGATCACCCAGCCCATGACCGTCAGCCAGATTACCCAGCAGGTGTGCCTCCATTTCCTGCTGCTGAGCCACAAGCCCGCCCGCGCCCTGCGGTTTGAACGGAACATCCGCTTTTTTGTGGAATTCCTGGTGGACCGGGGGGACCTGTCCATGGAGCTGATCCAGGGTGTGGTACACTACCGCCAGACGGAGTGGCTGGGGCCCGATATGTCCGCCGGCTGACCGGCCCCGTCCCCTTCCTGGAAGAGAACAAGGCCATTTCAAGCTATGGATGGACGCCCGCCCCGTGGGGGGCGGGCATTTAAATCAAAATTAGGGGACAAGCGTAGACAGAACGATTTTTTGTAAAAAGTATTTGACATACACGCTTTTCTGTGGTACAGTATAGATGTCAAAAAGATTTGACATCTATATTGGAACAGGAGGCAGTGCCATGGATACGCAAGACACTTCTATTTTTGTGATTCTCTTTTTTGGGATCCTGCTTCTCTCAGCAGTCCTCATTGCCTGGATGGTGATCTCTCTGGTGCGCTCTGAGCTGGAGGATGAGCGGCGGAGGATGATCGTGGGCAAGGCCAGCACCTGGACCCTCATTGCCATAGTGGGGGGCGAAATCATTGACCTGGTCTGCTCGGTGGTCCAGGCCCCCAATTACGAGCCGTCTGCCCCGTTTGTCTCCCTGGCCGTGACGGCCCTGATGTTCGCTATATTCCTGGGATGGTTCAAGCACAGATACGGAGGTTGAAAAAGACATGGAAAATCAGATCCGCGTGCTGCGCAGGGAGAAGGGAATCTCCCAGGAGGACCTGGCCAAGCGGTGTGGTGTGTCCCGGCAGACCATCAACGCCATCGAGAACAACAAATACGACCCCACTCTGTCCCTGGCCTTCCGCCTGGCCAGAGAGCTGGGGGTGCCGGTGGACGGCCTGTTCTCTCCAGGGGAGCCCGCCCGGTGATCCGCACGCCGGCTCAAAAACCATGGGTGTAAAAATAGCCCCACCGCTTTGCGGTGGGGCTATTTGCTTTCAGAGGGGGAGAGACCTCAGTTCCAGTAGTCAGTTTTTTCCTTCAAATTGACGCTGGCGGCCTTGAACACCGGATTCCGGCCGGTTTTCCGCTGGGCGGTATAGTCCCTCAGGGCGGCCAGGGCGGGCCGGGACAGGAGCAGGATCACCGGGATGTTGATCATCACCATCACTCCCATGAGCACGTCGGCCAGGTTCCACACCAGGTCGATGCTCAGGCCGGCCCCCAGGAAGATGAGCAGGACGGCCACAATGCGGAACACAAACATGAACTGTTTGGAGGGGACCTTCTTCATCAGATAGGCCAGGGCGTTGTCCACATAGAACAGGTTGCCGATCAGGGTGGTGAAGGCAAAGAGCACCATGGCCACGGTGATGAAGATGGGACCCAGCTGGCCAAAGGAGGCGGACAGAGCCGCCTGGACATAGGGGGCGCCCTGGGCGGCCTCGGTGGGCTCTACACCGGAGCACAGGAGCATGAGGGCGGTGGCGGAGCAGATGAGCAGGGTGGCCAGAGAGCCGGAGAGCATCTGCACCAGGCCCTGTTTCACCGGGTGGCTCACATTGGCGGCCGCGGCAGCGTTGGGGGCGGAGCCCACGCCGGCCTCGTTGGAGAACAGGCCCCGCTTGATGCCCTGCATGAGGGCGGAGCTGGTGAAGGCACCAAAAAGGGCCTGGAAATCAAAGGCGCCCTGGAAGATGCGGACAAACACCTGGGGAATAATTTCCAGATTCAGCACCACCACGATGATGGCCACCAGCACATACAGCCCGCCCATGAAGGGCACCAGGGTGGAGGCGAAGGCGATGATCCGCTTGCCGCCCCCCATGACGCAGAAGCAGGTGAGCAGGGCGGCCACGCCGCCGATGACCCAGGGCATGAGCTCCTGATTGTCGGTATAGAAGCTGTAGGCGGCGAAGGTGGACTGGAGGTTAAAGGAGCACAGCATATTGAAGCCGCCGGCGTAGGTGGCGATGAGGCTCAGGGCGAAGAGCACCGCCAGGGGGCGGCTGGGGAGGGCGGCTTCGATATAGTAAGCGGGACCGCCGTAGCTCTCGCCGGTCTCGGCGTTGCGGCGCTTGTAGATCTGGGCCAGGGTGGATTCAATAAACGCGGTGGCCCCGCCCATGATGGCGATGAGCCACATCCAGAACACGGCCCCATAGCCGCCGATGCAGATGGCCACGGACACGCCGATGATGTTGCCCGTCCCCACCCGGGAGGCGGTGGACACCATCAGGGCCTGGAAGGAGGAGACGGTGCCGGCCCGGTCGGGGCGCTCAGTCACCACCCGGAGAGACTCCCGGAACATGCGGAACTGGATAAACCGAGTGCGGATGGTGAAATACAGTCCCGCCGCCAGCAGTAGGATCACCAACAGATAGGTGTACATGAAGTTGCTGATGGCGAGGACAATGTCGTTGATCACAGCGGATACACTCCCTTTCGCAAAGCTGTGCCGGGGACAGGCAGACCCCGGGCGGAAGAAAGCCCCGCGAACCGTTTGAGTGAAGGACGCGGAGCTTTCAGCGGGCTTAATTATACTCAATGATTCCGACTTTGGCTATCTCTTTTTGCTCTTTTTTGGCGATTTGTGAAAAGTAACAAAAAGTTTTGTTTACAGCGGGGAAAGCTGGTCCTCTTTTGGGAGCTTGTCCCAGGAAAACAGGGGAATTAACTCCTCCGGTGTCACCGGGGCGGGCTCCGGAATGAGTCCCGCCCGGTGGGCGAGGATGCCCACCAATTCCGGGGCGGTGTACTGCTCCTGGAGGGCGCCCAGCTCCTGGTCCCGGTCTCGCTTGGCCAGGCGTCGCCCGCTGGGGGAGAGCAACAGGGGCAC
>CALXGD010000044.1 GCA_944387745.1 uncultured Oscillospiraceae bacterium | reverse complement strand
TGTCCAGTCCCAGTACCAACTGGTAGATCTGCACCGCTATAAGCAGGCTTAAAAATCCAACCACGCCCCACTTCCGTCCCTTCTCCTGGGCGTGCAGGACCCCCTCGTCACGGAGCTGATTGTCCTTCCGGCTCTTCTCCAGGATTTCGTTCTTGTCCATAAAAGCTCCTTTCCAGCTCAAGCCCACTTCCGGCCCCAGCGCCTTGAGGCGAGGCCTCGCTTTCTGTATCTGCATCATAGCACGGCTGCCCCAATGTGTCAAGTATACTTTGCAAAAAAATATGAAAACTTGTCAAAATGACAAGGAAACAGGACTGGAGAGATGTCGCTCCTTTGTGTGCCACCTCCCCTGCGGGGAGGTGGCAGGAAAACCTACGGCAAAAGAAAGAGGGACCAGCCTCCCATTTTCCCCAAAAAGCGGACAAGGCTTCTGATAGAATGGAAAAACATGGAAGGAGCGTGATGGTATGGGCGGCTGGCACAGCAAATCCACAGCCCAGCTTTTCAAGGAGTGGAACACCACACCGGAGGGATTGACCTCCCGTCAGGCGGAGGAGCGTCTGGAGCGCTGCGGCCCCAATGAGCTGGAGCAGCCCCGACAGGCGGGAATTGTCCGGCGGGTGCTGGAGCAGCTGAAGGACCCTATGATCCTGGTGTTGCTGGGGGCGGCGGGGCTGTCTCTGGCTGCCAGCAGAGGGCGGGACTGGCTGGATGCGGCTATTATTTTGGTAATTGTAGTGGTAAACGGGATCATATCCATCTCCCAGGAGGATCGGGCGCAGCAGGCTCTGGAGGAGCTAAGAAAGCTTTCCGCCCCCCAGGCCACCGCGCTACGGGGCGGAAAGGCGGTACGGATCCCCGCTGGTCAACTGGTGCCGGGAGACGTGATCCTTCTAGAGGCGGGGGATCTGGTGCCGGCGGACGCCCGGCTCTTGGAGTGCGGCCGCCTCCAGGTGGACGAGTCCCCTATGACTGGGGAGTCGGTGCCGGTGGAAAAGACGCCATCCGCCGCCCTGCCGGAGGATACGCCTCTGGGGGATTGGACCAATATGGTGCTCTCTGGCACCCTGATCACCGCCGGCCGGGGCACTGCCCTGGTGTGCGCCACAGGGATGGACACCCAGATGGGACACATTGCCGGCCTTCTTCAGGGGGAGGGAGGCGGGGAGACGCCACTCCAGAAGAGAATGGGCGAGATCTCTAAGACGCTCTCCTTCCTGTGCCTGTGCGTCTGCGCCGTCATGTTCGGTGTGGGGCTGATCCAGGGAAAAAATATTTTGGACATGTTCCTCACCGCCGTGTCCCTGGCGGTGGCCGCCATTCCAGAGGGGTTGCCCGCCATTGTCACCATCGTCCTGGCCCTGGGCGTGGGACGGATGGCTCAAAAGGGGGCTATTGTGAAAAAGCTGCCTGCGGTGGAGACCTTGGGCTGTGCCGGCGTGATCTGCTCCGACAAGACGGGCACCCTGACCCAGAATAAAATGACGGTGCAGCAGGTCTGGCTTCCGCCGGGGGGAAAGCGCCGGGAGGCGATGCTGGCGGGCGCTCTGTGCAGCGACGCCCGGCTGGAGTGGAGGGCGGGGGCCCCTGCCACCCAGGGGGATCCCACCGAGGGGGCCCTGGTGGCGGCTGCTGCCCGGGAGGGGCTGGACAAGAACAAGCTGGAGATGGAGCAGCCCAGGCGGGCGGAGATCCCTTTTGACTCCGGCCGGAAACTTATGTCTACTATCCATCCCAGGGCGGAGGGAGGCTTTCGGGTCTATGTAAAGGGAGCCCCCGATGTGTTGCTGGACCGGTGTGCCACCGGCCCGAGAGGACCCCTCACAGAGTCCCAGCGGGCCCGCATCCTCCGGGCCAACGAGGAGATGGCCCAAAATGCCCTGCGGGTGCTGGCGGTAGCAGAGCGGGACCTGGAGGCCCTGCCCGCTTCGGTGGAATCTGGGACGGTGGAAAACCAACTCACCTTTCTGGGCCTCTTTGGGCTGATGGACCCGCCCCGACCGGAGGCAAAGCAGGCGGTGGCCCTGTGCCATGAGGCGGGGGTGCGGCCGGTGATGATCACCGGGGACCACAGAGCCACAGCCGCGGCGGTGGCCCGGGAGCTGGACATCCTCCGGCCGGGAGATCGGACGCTCACCGGCGCGGAGCTGGACTTCCTGCCTCAGGAGCTGCTGGAGGAGGAGATCCAACAGTTTTCCGTCTTTGCCCGGGTGTCCCCAGAGCACAAAATGCGTATTGTCAGGGCCTGGCAGAAGCAGGGCAAAGTGGTAGCCATGACGGGGGACGGGCTGAACGACGCCCCGGCCTTGAAGGCGGCGGATATCGGCTGCGCCATGGGAAAGGCAGGCACCGATGTAGCGAAGGGTGCCGCTGACATGATCCTCACCGACGACAACTTCTCCACCATTGTGGCGGCCATTGAGGAGGGGAGAGGCATTTATGCCAACATCCGCAAGGCGGTCCATTATCTGCTCTCCTGCAACATTGGGGAGATTCTCACTATTTTTCTGGCCACTCTGTTGGATTTTGGACAGATGCCCCTGGTGCCGGTACAGCTGCTGTGGCTGAACTTGGTCACTGACTCTCTTCCCGCCCTGGCCCTGGGGGTGGAGCCGGTGGAGGCGGGGGTGATGGAACAGCCGCCCCGCCCGGCGGACCAGGGGCTGTTTGACCGGAAATTTTCCATACGTCTGGCCTGGCAGGGTATGATGGTGGGGGGATTGACCCTGGCGGCCTATTTTTTGGGCTTTACCCGCCTGGCCCCCGCCGGACTGGAGGGTCCGATTGCCAACACTATGGCCTTCTCCACTCTCACACTCAGTCAGCTGTTTCACGCCTTCAATGTGCGCAGTGAGGACCGCTCCCTCTTTGAACAGGGAGTGCTGTCCAATCCAGCTATGAACCGGGCCTTTCTGGTGGGGCTGGTTCTCCAGCTGTCCGTCCTCCTCATTCCGCCTCTTCAGGGGGTGTTTGCCGTCTCTCCCATGGACCCTATCCAGTGGTTCACCGTACTGCTGCTGGCGGCCGCTCCGGTTCCCATCTGCGAGTGGGCCAAGTCCCTGGCACGGCGGAGAGGCGCCCCGGAGGAGGAGCCGCCGGCCTATGTGATTCCTCGGTCCCCGGACCGAAAGAAAGCCGGAAAGAACTAGGCTGGACAGGGGTGCAGGAGACGTGCCTTGACAGATTTTGCGGCGGAGAATACAATAGGGGGCAGATGAGAGACGGGCACGGCGGTGACTCAGTATGAGACGCTGGGCAAGAACTCCGGCCAGACGTCTTTGGAGGGGAGGTCCCTATGGGAAAATTTGACGGCCTGCTGCTGGTCAGCGACTTTGATGACACGCTGTATGATCTTCACCACCGGGTGCCCCCCCGAAACATCTCAGCTATCCGCTACTGGATCCGGGAGGGGGGACGCTTTACTGTGGCCACCGGCCGAGCCCACCGCACCTTTGTCCCCTATGTGCATATGGCCCCCATCAACGCCCCGGTGGTGCTGTCCAACGGCTCCGCTATTTACGATTTCGCTCAGGAGAAGATGCTGGTTCAGACCCTGCTGGATCCCAGGGCTCCGGAGGATTTCTCCGCCCTAATGGAGGCCATCCCCTCCCTAGGGATGGAGGCCTACTACGGGGAAGAGATCTATGTCTTTCGCCCCAATTGGGTGACAGATGCCCATATGGAGAAAGTGGGGACGGACTACACCGTCTGCCCGGTGTTGGACATGCCTGCCCCCTGGACTAAGGCCATTGTCCAGCAGGAGTACAGTGAATTGCTGAAGGCAAAGCAGTGGCTGGAACTCCACTGCCCCGGCCGTTATGAGGCGGTATTTTCCAACCGCTTCTATTTGGAGATCACCCACCAGGGCTGCAATAAAGGGGGGATGGTGCGAAAGCTTCTGGAGCTGCTACACATTCCGCAGAAAAATTTGTACTGTGTGGGGGACAATCAAAATGATATCCCCATGCTGGAGTTGTCCGCCATCCCCTTCACTCCCGCTAACTGCGCCCGAGAGGTTCGGGAGTGGGGAGCATCTGTTTTATGTCACTGTGATGAGGGAGTCATTGGTGAGATTGTGGAGCGGTTGGACCGCTCCCGCTGAAGAAATTGAAGGACGCTTTCACAGACAAGAGTGCCTCTCTCTACACCCCGTCTATTCCCCCATGTCTACCAAATGTCTACCAGGTCTACCGCCGGGAACCGTTGTGCGGCAACGGTTCCCGGCGTTTTTATTTGTGTGAAATTTAGGTGATGTCTACCAGATGTCTACCAACGTAATTTTTTTTGGAGAAAACTGCGGTTTTCTCCCTCTTTTTTTGCCTCTCCGCAACCTTTTTAGGGCTGCAAGGGGCGTTATGCTCCCTTGATATGGTGGTTTCTCCTATTTTCTGGGATTTGTCGCCTATATTTTGGAAGAAAACTATCCTGTGCCTGAATTTAAAAGGAGGAATTCCCAATGAGAAACCTGAAGCGCGCTCTCAGCCTGGGTCTCACCGCGGCCATGATTTCTGGCCTGATGGTGATG
>CALXGD010000043.1 GCA_944387745.1 uncultured Oscillospiraceae bacterium | reverse complement strand
ACCGTGGACGGCAGCACCCGCGTGACCTACTACAGCGACGCTGAGAGCGCCGTGAAGGCCATGCAGGACAGCACCAATGTTGACGGCTATGTGATCGCCACTCTGGACAGCAACAGAATGGCCACCAGCCTCATCATCATTGACACCGACGCTCAGGGCTTCATCCCGCCCGCTGTCAGCACCGATGGTACGCCCACCGGCACTGTGAAGATGGTCGGCAACACCCTGAAGGTGTACATCCGCCGTGGTGATCCCGCCAACGTCCTGGCCTACGCTCTGACCTACATGGAGAACGCCGGCTACACCGTGGACAGCACCCTGCCCAACGGTGGTGAGTACATGCTCCAGGTCGGCAAGATGTGGTACACCACCCAGACCGTGACGCTGGATCCCATCACCATCGCCACTGAGTACGCGGTTGGTGTCACCCCGGCCAACAAGACCATCTACCTGGCCAAGGGCGATTCCGCCACTGTGTCCCTGACCTCCGGCGGCAACTGGTCTCAGACCAATCTGGATGATCTGCGTGTCGACGTCAGCGACATCAAGATCACCGGTAAGAGTGGCGTCGACACCAAGACGGTCACCCTCACTCTGACCTCCGACAGCGACTACAGCACCGGCGCCAAGACCATCACGATCTCCTGGTCCTGATGGGTCTCCGCTGAGCTGCTTCGCTGAGAGGCACAAAACAAAGGCCCCCGGGCAGATGCCCGGGGGCCTCTTTTTATTCCGCGGCCAGCAGGGCTGCGGCATAATAGGTCTTGTTCAGCGAGTTCATCTGGCTCCAGGGATCGCCGTAGTGGTGCCACTGGACGGTGTTTCCCGACCAGACCAGCGTCACATTGTTGTTGGCGTTGATGCTGGTGTTGGCCGCCGGCGCGCCCCGGACTGCCATCATGGCCCGGAAATCGTTGTCGCCGCTGGACACCAAAAGCACCAGGGGCGGCGCGGCAAAGGTCAGCTGGTTTGCGCCGCTCTGGCCGTAGGTCCCCGTCCCCACATACGTCTGATAGGCGATCTGGCAGTTGCCCTTGGCGGCCAGGGCGGCGGTCTGGGCGGCGTCGTTGGCGTCCACGTCGCCCCGCAGGCCGTCCAGCGCGGCGTCGAGCTTGGCATAGCTGTCGTTGAAGTCGTCCATCAGGATGCGGTCGGTCTCCACCCACTGGGGGAGCCGATAATTAGTTGTATAATTCATGTCGAAGATTCCTTCCTGTTGTCGAATTTTGTCCCGGTTTTTTATCTGTTTTTGCCCGCGACATGCGCGTGGGCAAAAACACCTCTCGCCCCTCCAGTGTGCGGCGGAACGCCGTGCGCGCAGAGGGGCGCTTTCTCAAACCGGAGGCGAGCCTCCGGTTTGAAGAAAATAAGCCGGTACACCTATAGGGGTGTACCGGCTTTTTCTTGCACACTTCCGTGCAACCTTTTTCAAATTTGTATCTCCGGCCGCTCCGGGCCGGAGCGCCTCCGTCAGGATGCAGGGCGGGCAAACAGCTCCGCCGTCTTCCGAGCCATGCGCTCCCCGTACGCCAGGAAGGTCTCCTCGCTCTCCTCCAGATGGCCCCCCAGGGCCACCGGCCCCAGGTGGATAATGGGATTCCCATACGCGCCGCCGCCGGAGTAGGTCAGCATGCCGTGGACCATCATGTGGTCCAGAATCAGCCGGATCCCCAGGTCCCCGCCGCCGTGGAGGTAGTTGGCCGTGGCAAAGGCGCCGCCTACCTTCCCGGCCAGCTCGCAGCGCTTGCAGGGCCCCTCCAGCCAGGCCTTCACGGCGGCGCAGACGCTGGCCATGTAGATGGGGCTCCCCAGGACAATGCACCTGCTCTCCTTGGCCCAGGCCTCATCCACCTCATCGATGGAGCAGGTCTTTGCCTGCACGCCGGGCACCCGCTCCATCCCCTGGGCGATGACCTCCGCCATTTTCCTAGTGTTCCCGGTTTTGGAATAGTACAAAACAATCATTTTCATCTGCTCATACCTCCCTGTTGTCATTTTTTGCAGTGCGTCAAGTTTACCGCGCTCCGCTCAGAGCCGGGCAAGATACGCCTCCAGCTCCGGAAAGCCGCCCCGGACATAGGCTGTAAGGTCCGCGCCCCTGCGGTTGATGAGGCAGTCCGTCAGCAGAAAGACCTGCATCCCCAGGGCGGAGGCCGCCATGTCCTCCTCCGCGTCGTTCCCCACCATCAGGCACTCCTCCGGACGGCGCCCGATTTTCTCCAGCACCTCCGTGTAGTAGCGGAGGTTTGGCTTGCAGTAGTGGGCGTTTTCATAGGTGGTGTAGTACAAGAAGTCCTCCGGCGCCAGACCCGCCCAGCGGATGCGGTTCTCCGTGGCCGTCCGGGGGAAGATGGGGTTCGTGGCCAGGACCACGTCCTTGCCCGCCCCCCTGAGCGCCGCCACCATCCGGGCGGCGTCCGGCGCAAAGCCGCAGGCGTCCCGAGCCTGGTTGAATTCCCCCTGGTAAAAGGCGTCGATGACATCCCGGTCCCGGACCGCGCGGGGCCCCTGAATCTGGTAGAACACCTCCCAAAAGGCCTCCTCGTTGGTGCGGGAGCCGTCGTTGTTCACCATGGCCGCCGTGCCCGCCCAGACGCTGTCGATCAGCTTCTGAGGCTCGTAGCCTAGGGGCGCCAGCCTTGCGGCCAGCAGCTTGAAATATGTCCGGGTGAAGTGATCCTGGTCCATTGGGAGCAGCGTCCCGTCCAGGTCAAAGAGTACGGTTGTGATTCCCATTGCATGTGTCCATCCTGTCTCTCAGAAATTCCCCGGCGGCCGCGCCGCCTTTGGGACCAGTATACCAGATTTCCCCGAAAAGGGCAAGGCCAAAGCCCGTTTTCCGGCAGGTATAAAAAGCAGGGGGAGCCGCTTCCCAGCAGCTCTCCCCGTAAAATTTCTTGAATTTTGCGCCAGATCCTCGGCGGCTTCGACTCTTCCCCGGGCCAAAGCCTCCTCCCGGGGAGGCTGTTGTCAGAGGTGTGCCTCTCACAGGTGCCGCCCCCCGGAGATGGCCCCCATGCCCTCGCGGATGACCTTGAAGCAGCGCCGATCCATCTGCTTTCCCGGCATAACGGCCAGAGGAACGCCCAGCTCATCGGTCGGAGTGATGGGGCCGCTTCACAGGTCTCCTCCCGTCACGGTGCTGGTGGCACAGATTAAGTTTCTTCGACCTATTGTAATCTTTCTAAACTCCTGCCGGTGGCCAAAGACATCCCTCCGTTTTTGTCGAGCGGACGGCCAAATGTTCCCGCAATACGGAGCTTTTGACTGGATCGCTGGATCTGCTATGGTGATTGTTTATCTTCGCACTTCTTCAAAAAGCCTGATTTAGAGATAGCCATCCGCCTTAGGTGTCGAGTGATTTTTTGCAAGTAAGGGGCCATCCGCATTGCTGTAGATGTCCCCTGCAAATAACGCAGTTGACAGTTCCTCCTCTAAGATTTTTCACAGGGCACGTCCTCGTAGCCCTGCAGCAGGCATGTCTACCGTCTAAAACTTCGCAGATTGATATTTTGTTTTGCATCGCAAGCACTCTAATGGTTTAGCAAACAGTCGCGCATTTTATATATATTGCACAATATTTTTGAATAATATAGGCAATAGTTACTATTGATTTCACATTACATCAGTGCTATCATTTTAATTAAATTATTTAATTTAATTAAAGGAGAACGCTATGCTTCCTGAACACACTCTTATCGTTCCTATGGAGTCCAAAAAATTTGCTTTTGACCGGCTGGCTGAACCGGCTGTCATTGCAAGTTCCGGCGACACAATCACTTTTTTTACTGAAGACGCAAACGTCAGCTATATAACGCGTGAAACAGACATTGTTTCGGACTTTGATCACATGTACTCCTCCTGTGGCGGATGTAATCCGATTTCTGGTCCTGTGTATGTCAGAGAAGCTAAAAAGGGAGATTACTTAGCTGTAGACATCCTGGATGTCAAGCCCGGAGAGGAGCGCGGAGGCGGGTACTCCTCTATTTATCCTGGTTTTGGTGCGCT
>CALXGD010000042.1 GCA_944387745.1 uncultured Oscillospiraceae bacterium | reverse complement strand
GTTCCTCCTTCTCCTCCTCCGCTCTGGCAATGCCGAGACTGCGCTTCAAATTGGGGAATGAGACGAGGCAAAAGGCGGCGTACAGGCCAAGAAGTACATACAGCGCGTCATACAGGGTTGCGCCTGGCGGCCACGGGAGGCCGGTGCTCAGGAAGATATCCAATCCAGTCTCAACGCCCTGGACCATGTGGGAGAAGCTGGCGAACAGCGCGAGAAGGAAAAACGCCAGATAGAATCCCCAGCCATAGCTGCGGCCAAAGAATTTCCGGTCTCTCCCCGTGCGGCGGCTCTCCGCCTGGACGGCCTCCCCGCGCTGGAGCGCCGCCCGCTCCTCTTCCTCCACCTCCTTAGCCACACCGAGGTTCCGCCTCAAGGCGGGGAGCGCAAAGAGAAAAGAGGTCGCCTCCAGGGCTAAGATCCCGTACAGCACGTCATACAGGGTTTGGTTCAGCGCCCACGGATAGCGGTAGTTCAAAAACGCATCCAATCCGTTCCCGGTGCCCTGGGCGAAGTGGGCAATGCTGGCAAAGAGCGCAAAGAGGAAAAAGGCCAGATAGTATCCCCAGGGGTAGTTATGGCCCAGGATGGGCCTTCCGTCGCCGTACTTGATGTATCGGATTGGATTACTCATAGCAGGAACCCTCCTCTGCGGGTAAGTCTCTTTATTATAGCGGGGGTCCTCCTTCGCTCCCCGCGGAGCGGGCGGGCAGGTTTGTTTGCAAACAGCCCGCGTCGGAATCCGGCGCGGGCTGTTAACCTAATATCCTATAATTCAATTTTACAAATCACCCATGGAAAACGGATCGGACTGTTTGTTTCCTGATTCTTGCTGGATTTTGAATACTGAGCGTTCTGGAATGTATATGCCGCAAGGCAAATCAGCATGCCGAAGAAATTAAACCATCAAATCGTTGACTGCGTCGACGCTGCTTCCAGTGGATTCTTCCCAGTGATAAAACCAGTTTGCAAAAGGAACAGTGTTCGCGTTCTCTGTATGTGGGTCAAGTCTCAATTCGGTTTGTTTCATCCATTACCTTGTACGAGTAGTTTGTGCCGGAGGCCTGTACCTTCCTCCCGATTGGGAGACGGAGGACTGCTCCTGCACAGCTGACTTACTTGTACATGGGACTCACCCCTTTCTGTTTCCTTCTTTGTGATTTCATTATACCGGCCTGGGAGCGGATTGTCAATAGTAAACGAAAAATTTTTGATAAAATTTTGATGTTTATATATTCTGCACAATACACGGAGGCGCGCACCAGCAAAATCACGGATGGATCGGCTTGCCAGGGCGGAGAAAAAGGTATAAGATAGGGGGACAGCGCGGAGAGAGCGGCCGGGAGGTGTGCCGGCCGGTTTATGGAGGGACTATGGAACAGAACAAGAGCGATTTCAGCCGGGGCAGCGTGGCCCGGAACATCCTGCGCCTGGCCATCCCCATGACGGTGGCCCAGCTGACGGTGGTGCTGTACAACATGGTGGACCGGGCCTTCATCGGCCACATCGAGGGCGTGGGCAAGGACGCCTTTACCGGTATGGGGCTGGTGATGCCCATTACCTATATCATCACCGCCTTTGCCAACCTCAGCGGCATGGGCGGCGCGCCCCTGTTCTCCATCGCCCGGGGCGGGGGGGAGGACAGGCAGGCCGGGCGCATCATGGGCAACGCCTTTGTGTACCTGTTGGTGCTGGGCGTTTTGCAGATGGTGGTGTACTACCTGTTTCTGGACCCCATCCTCTACCTGGTGGGCGGCAGCGCGGACACGGTGCCTCACGCCCGGGAGTACGCCCTCATCTATCTGGCGGGCACCATCCCGATAATGATCAGCCTGGGGATGAACCCCTTCATCAACGCCCAGGGCTTCGGCAGGACCGGCATGATGACGGTGGTGCTGGGGGCGGTGATCAATCTGGTGCTGGACCCCATTTTCATCTTTACCTTTGGCATGGGGGTCAAGGGGGCGGCCTGGGCCACAGTTATTGCGCAGACGATTTCCGCGGCCTGGGTGGTGCTTTTCCTCGTGGGAAAGCGGGCGGCGGTCCGCCTGGAGCGGCAGAGCCTTGGGTTCTCCCTGCCCGTGATCGGCAAGATCAGCGGCCTCGGCCTGACGGGCTTCACCTTTTCCGTCACCAACAGCCTGGTTCAGAGCGTGGGAAACGCCCTGCTCCAATCCTACGGCGGGGTGGAAATGGGGGATCTCTACGTGGGGGCTATGACGGCCATCACCTCGGTCCGGGAGATTGTCTACCAGCCCATCCGGGGCCTGACCCAGGGGGCCCAGCCGGTGATGGGGTACAACTACGGCGCCGGGGCGTACAGCCGGGTCCGCCAGTGCATCCGGTTTGTCACCTGGTCCACGCTGGCGTGCAGCGCGGTGACATGGCTGGCGGTGCTGCTGTTCCCGGAATTCTGGGTGCTGATCTTTAACGACGACCCGGCGCTGCTGGAGGTGGGGGCCGTCACCATGCGGATCTACTTTGCCGCCTTTGTGATGATGGGCTTTCAGAACATCGGGCAGAACACGTTTGTGGCCCTGGGCAGGGCCAGGGAGGCGGTGTTCTTCTCCCTGTTCCGCAAGGTGATTCTGGTGGTGCCGCTGATGTTCCTGCTGCCCAGGCTGTGGAACCTGGGAGCCTACGGAGTGTTTGCCGCCGAGCCGGTGTCCGATATTGTGGGGGGCCTGGCCAGCTACTGCACCATGATGCTCACGGTGGGCCGGGCCATGAAGCAGCCGGACCGGATGCCGGAGCGACAAAGCGCAGAATAAAGGAGAAGAAGGGGGCGCTCACCAAGGTGAGCCGCCCCCTTCCTCGCTATTTTGATGGATAGGTCCTGACGCAGACGGCCCGGATCTCCCGCTCCAGGGATTTCAGATCGTCAAAGGCCTCCGGCCGGCGGGAGGGATCCCGCAGCAGGGCTGAGGGGTGGTACGTAGCCATCATCCGCACGCCGCCCCGCTCAAACCACTGGCCGTGCTCCCGGGAGATCTTGAAGTCCGGCTTGATGATCTGCGTGGCGGCAATGCGCCCCAGGCACACGATGATCCTGGGCCGCAGCAGGGCGGTCTGCCGCCGGAGAAAGCCGATGCAGGCGTCCTGTTCCACCGTCAGCGGGTCCCGGTTTCCCGGGGGCCGGCACTTGACGATGTTGGCGATATAGACCTTCGTCCGGTCCAGGCCGATGATCTCCAGCATGTCGTCCAGAAACTGGCCGGCCTTCCCAACGAAGGGGATGCCCTGCTCGTCCTCGGTGGCGCCGGGGCCCTCGCCCACCAGCATGACTTCCGCGGTGCGGCTGCCCGCGTCAAACACCACGTGTCTGCGCGTCTCCCACAGGGAGCAGCCTTGACACTGGCCGCATGCACGCTCCAGGGCCTCCCAGGTATCTGCCATGGGGTGCACCTCCTGTTCCATATCTCAGGCGGCCCGCCGTTAAAGCCGGGCGTTGAGCCAGTCCAGCACGTCCTGGTAGACAAAGCGGCGGCTCTTCTCGTTGAGGATCTCGTGGCGCAGGCCGTGGTAGAGCTTCATGGTTACGTCGGAGAGCCCCGCCTTTCGGAAGGCGCG
>CALXGD010000041.1 GCA_944387745.1 uncultured Oscillospiraceae bacterium | reverse complement strand
GCTCGAAGGTCTTGCCCGCCCCGGAGATGGCCTGGTAGGTGCATACCAGGGCGCGCTCAATGCCGTACTTCATCAGGGGGTGGAAGGCGGGGGCGTAGGACTGGATGGAGCAGTTGGACTTCACCGCAATGAAGCCCCGCTGGGTGCCCAGGCGCTTGCGCTGGGCGGCGATGACCTCCAGGTGCTCCGGATTCATCTCAGGCACCACCATGGGCACGTCGTCGGTCCAGCGGTGGGCGGAGTTGTTGGACACCACCGGACATTCGGCCTTGGCGTACTCCTCCTCCAGAGCGCGGATTTCCTCCTTCTTCATATCCACGGCGCAAAAGACAAAATCAACCATTTGGGCAATCTTCTCGATGTCCCGCTGGGCGTCCAGCACCACCAGCCCCTTCGCCTCCTGGGGAATGGGGGTGGTCATGGCCCAGCGATTTTTTACCGCTTCCTCATAGGTCTTGCCGGCGGAGCGGGAGCTGGCGGCGATGGCGGTGAGCTGGAACCAGGGGTGGTGTTCCATCAGCGTGACGAACCGCTGTCCCACCATACCGGTTCCGCCGATGACGCCAATTTTGTACTTTTTCATATTGATCGACCTCCAAATTGGGGCTCAGGCCATTCTATGACCGAGCGTCAGGATGATGTGTCCAGAAAAACTGGACCGTGTAGAAGAAAAAAAGAAATCAGCGGCTTTTCAAGCGGCTGATTTTGTACTATAATGTCAGCTGTGGTCGAAATGCTCCCCCAGCTGACAAAATATTCACAAAAGCAGACAGCGCTCCATCAGGAAACCGGCCTGATGACAGTCGAGGGGCTGTTCACCCGGCGACCAGGACTCTTCGCTCCGACTCGGAGAGCCCTTCGGCGGCCTTCCCTTTGGGCGTGGGTGGACGGGGAATCGGCTCCCTGGCCACGCGTACTCATGTCGGCCGCGACCTCTATCATGCAACTTAAATTTATCCTACCATGTTTGCGGATGGGTGTCAAGAGATGGAATCATAGGAAATGGAGAAATGAAACGCAAGATGAGACAAGGCTTTATGCAATTTGCCGCTGTACTTGTGGCGGGAGCACTGGTGCTGCCCGGGGCCGGCGCTGCGGAAGTGGAGGAAGAGCTGGTCCGAGTGGGCCTGGCCTACGGCAGCGGCGCTCTGATCAGTGCCAATCTGGAGAACAACACCGGCAGCGGCGCCGGATATCGCCTGGGCTACTTTGACGAGGACCTGGATTTTATAGAGCTGGCCCGGACCCAGGAGGAGACTACGCAGATTACTGTCCTTAAAACTCAGAATACCTGGGTGAGCGGCGGTACTTATTCCGCCTCCGACAACGGGGGGGAGGTTGTCGGCTGCTGGCATGTGTTGGTGGAAGATGGCCTGTCCTCCTATGAACAGGCGGAGGAGCTGGCCTCCGGTTACCGGGACGGCTTTGTGGCCTGGATTGGCGGGGACTATCAGGTGCGCGTGGGGGCCTATCCCAGCGAGGCGGAGGCGCTGGATGCCGCCTGGGAGCTGGGAGAGGGCACCGTGGTGGGCACCAGCGTCTATGGGGTTAACGTCACCTCCACCGGACAGGCGGACATTTTGTTCCAGTTTGACGGGGGAGAGAAGCTGTCTCTGGGCGTGATGCCGGATGTCACAGGTGCGGACTCCGCCCGCGTCTGGTTCAAAGGCAATCGCTATTACGGCGGGTTCCGCTATGAGCGCATCGGCGGCGGGAATCTGACGGTGGTGAACATCGTGGATCTGGAGACCTACATCAAGGGAGTTGTCCCCTATGAGATGAGCAACGACTGGCCTCTGGAGGCGTTGAAGGTGCAGGCAGTGTGCGCCCGCAGCTATGCCCATGGGAATATTGTGAGCGGAAAGCATGCGGGGTATCACTTTGACGTGTGCAGCACTACCGACTGTCAGGTCTACTGCGGAGCTGGGCCGAACAAGGCCTCCTACCAGGCCAACGACCGCACGGACCGGGCGGTGGATGAGACGGCGGGAGAGTACGCCTGGTATGGAGGGGAGATCATCGAGGCTTTCTACTCCGCCAGTCACGGGGGTGCCAGCGAGAGCGTGTACAATGTGTGGGGCTCCTCCCTGGAGCAGTATCCTTATCTGTGCGGCGTTACAGATCCCTATGAGGCGGACCTGGCAGAGAAAAATCGGTACTCCTCCTGGACTGTGTCCTATACGGAGGACGAGCTGGCCCGTCAGCTTCAGAGCAAGGGCTACAATGCCGCCAGCGGCATTGACAGTCTGACCCTCACTTATTCCGAGCTGGGCAATGTGATTCGGGTGCGGGTGACCTACCGGAACGGAGAGAGCAACGATATCAAGCCCAGCAGTATGCGCAGCGCCTTTGACATCTCCTCGATCCGCTTTACCGTCAACGGAGCGGGTGTGCCCGCCGGCGGCGAGGACGGCGATCAGGAGGGGCTGACGGAGCGGACACACTATACGGTGATCAGCGGAGGCGGGAGTATGTCACAGGCGGAGCTGGGTGACCTGTATGCCATCTCTGGCTCCGGCGGCCTTGTCCCGGCGGAGGAATATGTGGTGGAAGGGGAGACGACTGCTCCGGCGACCCCGGCCGACACCCAGGTGACGGTGCGGGGAGACAACTATGTTTTTCAGGGAGCCGGTAACGGCCACCAGCTGGGGATGAGCCAGTACGGAGCCTGGGCCATGGCGGAACGGGGCTTCTCTTATGACGAGATTGTGGAATTTTACTATCCTGGAACGGAAGTGCGGTAAACAAATCTGGATCTGCGGCTCCCACTGCTGTGCTGACAGACAGACTGCCGATGCAGTGGGAGGCGGCAGACAATACGACCAAGAAGAAAACAGGAAGGCGAACAACACTTGAAAACATCGGATTTTAATTTTGATCTGCCGGAGGAATTGATTGCGCAGACGCCCCTGGAGCGGCGGGACGCCTCCCGGCTGATGGTGCTGGACAAGACGACCGGGGCCATCTCTCATTACCATTTTTATGATCTGCCTCAGTTCCTCCGGCCTGGAGACTGCCTGGTGCTGAATAACTCCCGGGTGCTGCCCGCCCGGCTCATCGGACACCGCCTCCCCGGGGGCGGGGTGTGCGAGGTGCTCCTTCTCACCGACAAGGGGGAAGGGCTGTGGGAGTGTCTGGTGCGGCCGGGGCGGAAGCTGAAGCCCGGAACCCAGGTGGTTTTTGGCGATGGAAGCCGGCTCACCGCCACGGTGGAGGCGGAGGTGTCCGGGGGAAACAGGCTGGTGCGCTTCCACTACCAGGGGATTTTCCTGGAAATTTTGGAGGAACTGGGGAAAATGCCCCTGCCTCCCTATATCAAAGCGGAGCTCCAGGACAGCGAGCGCTATCAGACCGTCTATTCCAAGATCAACGGCTCTGCCGCCGCCCCAACTGCTGGCCTCCACTTCACCCCGGAGCTTTTGCAGAAGATCGGGGATATGGGAGTGAATTTGTGTTATGTCACCCTTCATGTGGGCCTGGGCACCTTCCGACCAGTGAAGGCGGAGGACATCTCGGAGCATGAGATGCACTCAGAGTACTGCATGATCTCCGCTGATGTGGCCCAAACCATCAATGAGACCAGAAAAAACGGGGGCCGGGTGATCTGCGTGGGCACCACCTCCTGCCGCACCATAGAGAGCTTCGCCGCAGAGGACGGAACATTGCAGGAGTCGGCGGGGTGGACCAACATATTCATCTACCCAGGCTACCGGTTCAAGGTGCTGGACGGCCTGATTACCAACTTCCATCTTCCCGAGTCCACCCTCATTATGCTGGTGTCCGCCCTGGCGGGCCGGGAGCATGTGCTCCGCGCCTATGAAGCGGCGGTGCGGGAGCGCTACCGATTTTTCAGTTTTGGGGATGCGATGTTCATTGGAGACGGGCTGTCTTAGACGAGTAAATTCAGATAGACATTCATCCTGTGGGACAGAGAATACCTCGACCAAAGCGCGGTAGGTTTCTAAGTAACGGGCAACCAGACCCTACCGCACAAACAAAAACGCAAGGAGCCGCGCCCGGCCCCTTGCGTTTTCTTATCTTAACGTCCTATGCCCTGTAGGGTGCCGCAGCGACAGCGATCCCCACGGAGACAAGTCCACAAGTCGCTACCACCCACCAGCACCACCGAAGGAACTTGTCCAGTCAGCATGGGCCACTGATGTGAAGGTGGGAAACAATCAAATTTTTCTGATAGAATAAGCTGGATGGAGTGAAAATCTTCACCCCATCCATGCTGCTATATTTATTATCCAAAGTTTGGAAGCCAGATGCCGCCCTCTGGTCCAATGTATCCTCCGGCATCCTCAATAATATCCTTTGTTTTTTCTTTATCTTCTTCAGATACTGGCTGCTCATTGGAATCGGTAGTGTAGTCTCCTGCTTCATTCGGTTGGATTCCATCACTAGTTGTTCCGCCTTGGTTACTTCCCTGGTTGCTACCGCCCGGGTTCACGCTGCTTGAGATGCCACCTGTGTTACCGGAGCCACCCTGGTTGCCGCTGGTCTGGCCGGCATCATTGCCCGCTCCTGAGTCAGGGTTGCCACCATCATCGGGTATCATTGGTGTCTCCTGGGCAGGCTGCTGAACGGGCTCCAGGGCTGGTGTCTCTGCGGGAGGCGCTTGTATTGGCTCCGATTCGGGGGACTCTGTGGCGTCGCTGGGTTCGGTTGGATCCTGCGGCTCTTGCTCGTCTTGCTCCGGTGTATCTGTCCGTTCCGGTGCGCTGGTGTCCACCGATTCTGTGACCTCTGGTGTGTTGGTGTCTGCTGGTGCGTCCTCATCGGTGGATGTGCAAGCTGCAAGAGACAGGG
>CALXGD010000040.1 GCA_944387745.1 uncultured Oscillospiraceae bacterium | reverse complement strand
CGCTTCAGGTTTCTCATTGGGAGTTCCTCCTTTTAAATTCAGGCGCAGGATAGTTTTCTTCCAAAATATAGGCGATAAATCCCAGAAAATAGGAGAAACCACCATATCAAGGGAGCATAACGCCCCTTGCAGCTCTAAAAAGGTTGCGGAAGAACAAAAAAAGAGGGAGAAAACCGAAGTTTTCTCCCAAAAAAATTACGTTGGTAGACATCTGGTAGACATCACCTAAATTTCACACAAACAAAAACGCCGGGAACCGTTGCCGCACAACGGTTCCCGGCGGTAGACCTGGTAGACATTTGGTAGACAGGCCTGTCAGACCGGCCTTTGCACAAAATGCAGTTATTCCTTCTCAAAACGATAGCCGATTCCCCGCAGCGTTACAATCAAATCGCTGTAAGGAGCAATGGCGTGGCGCACCTGCTTGATATGGGTATCCAGAGTTCGGGTGGCCTCCGGAAGCTCTCCGCCCCAGACCACATCCAGAATTTTCTTTCGGGAAAAAACCACATTGGGGTGCCCAGACAGGAGGACCAGAAGGTCAAATTCTTTCGGCGTTAGACTGACTGGGCGGCCGTCCACTGTGACACGGCGTGCGGTCAAATCAATGAAAATTCCGCCCCGCTCAATATACCCAGGGCTGAGGGAGGACAGAATCGGCCCCCGCTTCATAATCACTGCAACGCGGAGCATCAGCTCTCTGGGAGAGAACGGTTTTACCATGTAGTCGTCGGCGCCCAATTCCAGCCCCCGGATTCGATCTGTCTCGTCTCCACATTCAGAGAGAATCAAGATGGGGACCTGTGAAAAACTGCGGATGGTCTGACAGACTGCGAACCCATCCATTTCCGGAAGCAGAATGGCCAGAATAACAAAATCAAACGTATTTTGCCTACATAGGGAGACCGCGGTATAGCCGTCACCGGCCTCTGCGACCTCGTATCCCTCCAGACGGGCGTGCCGGCTGATTTCATTCCGCACGGCTGTGTCGCTATCCACAACCAGGATACGTTTCATGAAAGTCCCTCCTATCTATCGATCAATTTCTGGGTATGGACAGCCTGCGGGGTTTTCTCCTGAGCAAGACTGAGTTTCCGGTGATAGGCATCTACCGCCCTGGGAGGCGCCATCAGAGTCACATCCGGCTCCAAGGCGAAGAGCCAGCCAAAAAATTGGGGACTTAATACCACGGGAAGGCTGACTGTAAAAAAGTCAGGGCCATCCGGGACTAAGATGGTATCCAATCCAAACCGGTCAAGAACCACATTGGCCATAGAGCTTTTGGCCCGCAGTGTGACCGTCATTTCTTCGCCGCTATACATCCCAAAATGCTTTTGGCCATAGGCCGCAATGTCAAATGCAGAGTATTGCTCTCCTCCTTCCTGGGGGCGGCGCGTCACAGTGATCTCCGCCATTTTATCCACGCGGTAATGGCGCATCTGCTGTTTTTCGCTGTCGTACGCCACCAGATAGTAGTTTTCATTGTTCCAAATCAAGCCGTAGGGAGAAACTGTGTATTGAGCGCCGTTCCGGCGAAACACTTTCTGCCGGTTCACGTTGTAGTCAAAATATTGAAAGGTGATTACCCGCTTTGCGGCGATTGCTGTGTGGAGCTTATCTACATTATAATAAATGCTCTCGTTCATTACCTTGACCCGCCCACTGACAAAGACCTGCCGCTGGAGCTGCTGGGCCTGGTGTATACTGGCCAGGCGCTCCAGTTTATGGATCAAAGCATCGCTCTTCCTGCGGGTAATAAAGCGGGAGGACTGAACAACATCCACCAGCAGCTTCAGCTCCGGAAGCTCGAAGTCCCGTGCGCCGATAAACCAGCCGGGGGTGTGCCCCCGCCGGCACTGGACATCCAATCCGAACCGGGCCAGGGCGTCCAGGTCGTCATAGATGCCCTTGCGCTCCGCCTGGATGTCATACCGCGACAGCTGCGCAATCAGCTCTGGGACAGTTAGGGGATGCTCCTCGTCCGTCTGCTCCAGGAGAATTTGACATAGATACAGCAGCTTCAGTTTTTGATTGGCGCTTCTGGCCACAGTGTCACCTCCCCAGTTCATAAGAGGTCAAAGTGAGACACTTTAATATCCCGGAGGGAAAACAGCCGACTTATTTCAGGTCCAGGTCTCCCAGATCTGGGGGCAGTAGCCCACAGAGGCCTGTTTCCCGTTCCGGACAATGGGCATCCGCAAGAGGGAGGGCTGTTCCAGCAAATGCTCCAGTTTGGCTGAATCTGAAGCTAAATAGGAGAGCAGGGCTGCGTCCGGGTGCTTCGGGTCCACCATGGCCTCGAGGCCCACAGCCTGACAGACGCTTTTGAGTTCCCCAAGGCTCATGCCGTAACGCTTCAAGTCCACAGACTGAAATTTGATGCGGCGCTCTTTGAACCAGCGCTCCGCTTTTTTTGTATCGAAACTTTTCGCAGTTCCGAATATTTGAATATTCATGCCCCTCGTCTCCCAAAAAAGCGCCGGGAGGCGGAAGCTGTCATCATGCAGGTCCGCCGTGCGCACAGACGCCTTGGGGCTGCCGCGGCGGAAAAACTGCACGGTCCTGCGCTGTACTCCTGCATCGGACGTTCCCCCTCTCTGCTTCCATTTGATAGGAAAAGTATACCATATTTTGTAGGTTCGGACAAGAGGGGATTGTGCACGAATGTCTCTAGTTTGGGCCAAATGGTTGAAATGTTAAACTTTTTGTAGTTTTTCACAAAGAGGTATACAGACCAGAAAGTATGTGCTATAATAACACTATCTATATCCCAGCGGACGAGCCTGAAAACCGTCCGACAGATTCCGATTTATACGCGCCCCGGGGGATCTGGGCGGTCCGCCCGCCCCGCCGCGTTTAAATACTTGCAGCGCCAGGCACCGCGGAAAAGCGGCTGCGGACATCGCTGCCGCACATACGCATGAATAAAAGCAAGAGGCGAAAATTCGTTTTGTTTCTCCAGCGAGGCAGGGCTGCAGAACATACGGTTTCGTCTGCTTGCTGTGCGTTGCCCGCACTCCTCTGGCTGAAAATTCGCTGCGCGTCTATTACTTTTCTATGAGAAAGGAAACATGTATGGCAGAAAAATTGAAAATTATTTCTCTCGGCGGACTCAATGAAATTGGAAAGAACCTGACCGTCTATGAGTACGGCAGCGACATTATTGTCGTTGACTGCGGCATGGGCTTTCCCGACGATGACATGTACGGCATTGATGTGGTGATTCCCGATGTGAGCTATCTCATCAAAAACCAGGACAAGATCCGGGGGATCTTTATCACCCATGGACATGAGGACCACATTGGCGCCATTCCCTATGTGCTCCGGTCCATCAACGCCCCCATCTACGCCACCCGAATGAGCGCAGGCCTCATCCAGCTGAAGCTGGAGGAGCACCACCTGACCTCCAAGACCAAGATGATCACCTGCGAGGCGGGAGATGTGATCCAGACGGGCAAGTTCTTTGTGGAGTTCATCCACGTGAACCACTCCATCGCCGACGCGGTGGCCTTCGCTATCAAGTGTCCGGTGGGCACCGTTGTCCATACCGGCGACTTCAAGATCGACACCACTCCCATCCAGGGGGGCATGATCGACCTGGCCCGGTTCGGAGCTCTGGGACAGGAGGGGGTGCTGGCTCTGCTGGCCGACTCCACCAATGTGGAGCGCCCCGGCTACACCCGCAGCGAGAGCAGTGTGGGCAGCTCCTTCGATGTGCTGTTCAAGGGCTGTGAGGACCGAATCATCGTCACCACCTTTGCCTCCAATGTGGACCGGCTGCAGCAGATTATCAATGTGGCAGCTCGGTACAAGCGGAAGGTGGCCATCACCGGCCGCTCCATGGAGAACGCCATGAAGGTGTCCACTGAGCTGGGCTATATGAATATTCCCGACGGAGTGCTGATGGATTTAAACCAAATCAAATCCCTGCCCAAAAATAAGGTGTGCATCATCACAACCGGCAGCCAGGGGGAGACCATGTCCGCCCTGAGCCGCATGGCCTTCTCCACCCACCGACAGGTGGACATCCAGCCCGGCGACAAGGTGATCATCTCCGCCTCCACCATCCCCGGCAATGAGAACGCCATGGGCAACGTGATCAACGAGCTCTACCGGAAGGGGGCCGAGGTGGTGAACGAGCGCACCATGCCCCTCCACGTGTCGGGCCACGCCTGCCAGGAGGAGCTGAAAATTATCCACGGCCTGGTGAAGCCCAAGTTCTTCATTCCCGTTCACGGAGAGCAGCGCCACCTAAAGATCCACGCCAAGCTGGCCCAGGAGATGGGCATGGCCCCCAACCACATTTTGATCAGCGACATTGGGCGGGTGATCGAGCTCCCCCCCAAGACCTGCAAGCTGGCCGGCACCGTCACCGCGGGGAAGGTGTTTGTGGACGGCTCCGGCGTGGGCGACGTGGGCAGCGTGGTCCTGCGGGACCGCCGCCACCTGGCCCAGGACGGCATGGTGGTGGTAGTGGTCTCCATGTCCGGCGAGGACGGGGCCCTGGTCTCCGGCCCAGACATCATCACCCGGGGCTTTGTATATGTAAAGGAATCGGAGGGGCTCATGGATGAGCTGCGCCAGGTGGCTCTGGACGCCATCCTGGACGTGGACACCCGGTACGCCACGGACTGGTCCGCTATCAAGCAGTCCATCAAGGCTGACCTGTCCAACTACCTCTACAAAAAGACCCGCCGCTCCCCCATGATCCTGCCTGTTATTATGGAGGTATAAAAAACAGCCCCGCCGTTCCCTCGGCAAAGAGGGGACGGCGGGGTTTCTATGCTATAGGAGAGGCGCTGCGCATCATGTGGGGGGCAAAATTTTCGCTTAGGTGTA
>CALXGD010000039.1 GCA_944387745.1 uncultured Oscillospiraceae bacterium | reverse complement strand
ACCCAGCTGGACTGTGTGTGTACCTCCCGGGAGTATGTGCTGCTCCGGGAGTTTATTCGGGATCAGAGCCTTGACTGCTTTATCAAGGTCTATCCCCTCACCCATGTATTTGGCCACAACAAGGACTTC
Organism: uncultured Oscillospiraceae bacterium; assembly: GCA_944387745.1. The sequence continues at coordinate 7,706 of CALXGD010000039.1, read as the reverse complement.
CATACCCTGAACGATGAGAATTTGGAGTAAATGAAAAGAAGTGCATAATCGGCGCGTCTCGGAGGTAGCCTTCGAGACGCGCCGATTTTTTCAAAGGGGCACAGCTTCAAGCCCGGTTCCTACAGCGGCGGGATGACAGCCGCCTCAGCCGGAGGGAGAAATTCGCTCTAGCCGCCGGATTAAGAGCTGAGCGCACAGACCGGTGAACAGGCCGCTGACCAGCCCGGCGACAATGAGATAGGGGAGGTAGGTCATAACAACCCAGGTTTTCATCAGAGCGGCGGCCACCAGCAGCTGTCCAAGGTTGTGAAATACAGCGGCGGCGGGGCTACATAGCCAGATCTGATCCCTTGTAAACAGGCGGCGGAGCACCACCAGAGCGGTCCAACACAGCAGTCCGCCCCCCAGACTATAGAAGAGGGTCATCATCTGTCCGGAGAACACAGCCCCCAGAAATACCCGGGACACCAGGATCATCAGGGCGTCCCCCGGACCCAGGACAAAGACGGCGTATACGGTGACGATGTTGGCCAGCCCCAGCTTGACGCCTGGGATGGCGATGGGAATGGGAATTTGGGCCTCTACCATAAAAATAGTCAGGGCGATGGCGGTGAGCAGGGCCAGACGAGTGACGCGGCGTGGCCCTCTAACCGGCGGCGGCGTCCGCATAGGCGTCTCCTCCTGTGATTTCAATGATAACCTGGTGGGGCAGGCAGACAATGGGGACAGAGGAGTCAGAAATCCACCCCTGGCGCACGCATACCTGGTCCGGGCAGTTGGCGCTCTGCATCCGGATCTGGCCGGGAGCAATTTCCACGATATTTTCCGCCCCGTCCTCTCCCGTGAGGGAGATGGTGCGGCACTCCGTCACTTGGTCCAGGCGGACCGTCTGGATCAGCTCTCCATATTGGTAGATCTCCGCTGTGACGGCGGGCTGGAGATGACCTCTCTGCCACAGGAGGAATCCGATACAGGCTGCCGCCAGGAGAACCAGCCCTGTGGCCAGCCCGGCTGTCCTTCGACTCATGGGGCGATCACCGTCACTTCCCGTGTTTGCCCCTGGGCCGGGGAAAAGGAGGACACCAGCCCCTGCGTGATGGAGACTCCGCCGTCCTCCTCCACAAGAACCAGCTCCACCTCCAGCTCCGGATGCTCCCGCCAGAAGGCAGCGGCCTGGTCCAGCCCCATGACGAACAGGGCGGTGGAGAGTGCGTCGCACACTGTCCCGTCTGCTCCGATCACAGTGACTGAGCTCAGCCCATTGCGGGCGGGGGCGGCGGTGTCCGGATCCAGAATATGCCAATAAGTCTGTCCGTCTGCTTCAAAGTACCGCTGATAGCCGCCGGAGGTGACCACGGCCTGATCCGCGACCTCCACAACGCCCAGGGCGGACTGTCCCTCCTGGGCCGGGTCCTGGATGGCCACCCGCCAGGGGGAGCCGTCTGGTTTAGACCCCACTGTCTGAATATTTCCGCCCAGAGACAGCAGGGCGGAGGAGACACCTGCCTCCCGCAGCTGCTGGGCCAGCGCAGCTCCAGTATACCCCTTGGCCACCGCCCCTAGATCCAGCTCCATGCCAGCCGGCAGGCGGGCCTGCCGCAGGTCGGGACTCAGTTCCAGCTTGGTGTAGTCGATTAGGGGGAGCAGGTCGGTCAGCTCATCCTGGGCGGGGACGTGGTAGTCCCCTGTGGTGAAGCCCCAGGCGTGGACGGCGGGATAGGCGGTCAGGTCCAGAGCCCCGTCTGTGAGGGCGCACAGCTCCAGAGCCTGGGAGAGAAGCTCCGTCGTCTCCGGGGACAGCTCCACCCAGGCCCCTCCGCTGTGGTTCAAAGCCCAGATTTCGCTGTTCTCGTCCGTCACATCCCACAGATCCTCCAGACGGTAGATGGTCTCCGCGGCCTGGGCGGCCTGTTCCTCCGCCTCATCCCCATAGACCTCCAGTGACATCACCGTGTCCATGGCGAAAATTTGGCTGCTGGCGGGCTCTTGGTGTAGGGCGCATCCCGCCGGCAGCAGCGCGGCAGCCAGAACCGCGGCCGCCCACCGGAATTTTCTCATCGTTTCACCTCGCCTCGGATCAGAGCACTTCCCGATATAGGGCCGAGGCGTCCGCCTTGCCTACGCTCTCCGCAACGGCCAGCACCTCCACCTTGATAGAGCGCTCCCCAAATTTCAGCTCTAAGAGATCGCCGGCTTTCACATCGTAGCTGGCCTTCACCGGGCGGCCGTTGGCGGTGACCCGGCCGTTGTCACAGGCCTCGTTGGCTACAGTGCGCCGCTTGATGAGACGGGATACCTTCAACCATTTGTCCAGGCGCATGGTGGGACCTCCTTCCTGCACTGCAAAAGAGGGGGCCGGCGCTTCGGGCCGGCCCCCGCTGTAGATGGATGGTTCAATCAATTGGACGCGGCGGAGCGTTACTGGGCCACTGCATCCTTCAGGGCCTTGCCGGCCTTAAAGACAGGCAGCTTGGCGGCGTCGATGGGGATCTCCTCGCCGGTGCGGGGGTTGCGGCCCACACGGGCGGCCCGGGTTTTGACCTCAAAGGAGCCAAAGCCCACCAGCTGGACCTTCTCCCCCTCAGTCAGGGCCTGGGTGATTGCCTCGACCATAGCGGTGATGGCGGCCTCGGCGTCCTTCTTGGACAGGTCGGCTTTCTCCGAGACGGCGTTGATCAGTTCAGTCTTGTTCATAGCGATATTCCTCCTAAGAAAGTTGATGGCCTGACAGGGCCTGTCTTATGTGTGCGGCGAAAAGGGGGTGCCTGTCCCGCCTTTAGGCCTGGGGAGTGCTGGAGTCTCTCCTCTTTGCCTGGGACCAGAGTTCCTCCAGCTCCTCCAGCGAGAGGGACTCCAGAGGGCGTCCGTCAGCGCCCTCCTCTACTGCTTGAAAGCGGCGGATAAACTTGTCACAGGCGCGGGTAAGGGCCTGTTCGCTGTCCAGGCCCAGGAATCTGCCGGCCTTCACCGCGGCGAAGAGCAGGTCGCCCAGCTCCTCCTCCGGGTCGCCGTCTCCGCCGGCGGCCCGGCGCAGTTCCTCCGCCTCCTCAGACAGCTTGTCCAAGGCGGGGCCCGCCTCCGGCCAGTCAAAGCCGGCCTTTGCGGCCTTGCTCTGGATCTTTTCCGCTCGAATGAGGGCGGGCAGAGACCTGGCCACCCCCTTTAGGGTGTCTGTGGCGGTGCGCTGATCCTTTTCCTCCCGCTTCTGTGCGTCCCAGGTGTCCAGTGCCTGGGCACAGCTATCAGCGTGGGCCTGTCCAAAGACGTGGGGGTGACGAAACACCATCTTCTGGGCGACCCCATCTGCCACGTCGTCAAAGGTAAACAGGCCCTCCTCCTGGGCCAGTTGGGCGTGGAACACCACTTGGAGCAGGACGTCGCCCAGCTCCTCCTTCAGGTGCTCAGGGTCCTCCTCGTCGATGGCCTCCGCCACCTCATAGGCCTCCTCCAGCATATTCCGCCGGATGCTCGCGTGGGTCTGCTCCCGGTCCCAGGGGCAGCCCTCAGGTGTGCGCAGCAGAGCCATGATCTGCCGCAGATCCTGGATGTCGTAGTGCCGCTTATACTGAAAATTTACCACAATTTCGCTTCCTTCGCAAGGTATTTTTTACATGTCCTGATTCTTTTATGTGTCCCCGCCCCTCTGGGAGGCGGGGACACCGGGGAAGGGGGTAGCCTATAAACTTAACTCTGACGCCTTAGAGGTGCAGGAGGCGGGCGATTTTTTCACCCTTTGGCATGAGGGACAGGTCCTCCCGTGTGAGAGCCCGCAGAGCGATCACCAGAACGCCGTAGATGACCACAGCGACCAGAATGGCAGACAGGGTGGCGGCGGCGTTTCCAGTGCGGCTCAGGCCCAGCACCTCATGGGTGACGGGATCTGCCTGGCAGAAAAGGCCGGCGGCCCGAAACAGCTTTTCCAGCAGGCCGTGGACCGCCCAGGCCCCCAGTCCCATCAGGGTGGAGGCGGCCGCGGGCTTGACAAAGACCGGAAGGTATTTGGGTCGGCGGGGGATCACACGGGCGATGAGGATCAGGTCCAGAACCATACACAGGGCGAAACACAGGACGTTGCCCATGGGAGCGCCGTAAATGCCGATGCCCGGCTGCACCACCACGTTATAGTTGGTGACGATCTTGACCACACCGCCCACCACCATGATGATCACCGGCAGGCTGACAAAGCCATGGGCCTGGAGGATGGAGTTACACACCAGCATCATACACACGAATAAGGTAGCCAGCCCCAGGGTGGACAGAAGGGGGCCGGCCAGCTGGGCGTTCAGATTGGGGAAAATCAGAGCCATAATGGGCTCGCCCAGGACGAACAGCCCTACGGCCATGGGACAGGCGGCCAGGGCGGTGATCCGCAGGGCGGAGCCAGTGATTCGGCCTGCCCCACGGCGGTCGCGCCGGGCCAGGGCACCGGAGACAGCGGGGATTACCGCCGCGGTGACGGCAGTCATCAGGGAGGTGGGCAGATTGTAGATGTTTAAAGCGCCGGAGTAGTTGCCGTACAGGGTGCGGCTGATGTCCTCTAGGGCGGCGTGGAGCTCCAGAGCGGCGCTCTCTATGGCGGGAACGACAGCCTGCTGATCCCGCAGAAGCTCCCCTTGGACTGCGTGCTGTTCCAGTAGAGACATGGAGATGGCGCTCCCGTCGGGCAAGGCGGACTGCCAAGCGGCCAGGGCCTCCTGCAGGGAGGTGAAGTCCACATAGCCCTGATAGAGAGCCCAGGTGTCCTGATTCTCCAGCAGGGCCCGCTGGAGCTGGCCCTGGACCAGAGAGGTGTCAATCACAGTGACAATGCCCACCATGGAGGAGCTGATCGTGATGGGAATTGCAATCATCAGCAGATGTTTCACAATGACGGAGGACTCCTCGGGGCGGTCGTCGCACAGCTGTGGCTCCTGGCTGCGGGAGATGAGAAAATTCATCAGCATATAGGCCAGAGCCACAATGGTGCCCACCGTCACGCCGGTGATGGCACCGGCGGCGGCTTGGCTGGCGTCCGCCCCGTGGCTTACCAGCCAGAAGGCCAGGCCCAGGCCCACGGTGAGCTTGCACAGGGCCTCAATGATCTGGGAAACGGCGGTGGGTGTCATGTTTCCGTGGCCCTGGGCATAGCCCCGGAAGGCGGATAGGCAGCCCACGCAGATAACTGCCGGGGCCAGGGCCCGAATGCCGGGGGCGGCCATGCTGTCATTCATCAGCCCAGCCAGCTGATTGGGAAAGAAAAACATAATGAGGAAGGACAGGACCCCCAGGATCAGAAAGAGGGCCAGGGCCAGGCGGAAGGGGCGCCGCACCTGGTTCTGCCTGCCCAGGGCGTTGGCCTCGCTCACCAGCTTGGACACCGCCACCGGCAGCCCGGCGGTGGAGATGGTCAGCAGGACGGCGTAGATGTTGTAGGCGTTGTTAAAGTCCGCCGACCCCTGCTCTCCAATGATGTTGAGCAGAGGTATTTTGTAAAACATGCCGATGAGCTTGACCACTAGGATGCCCACGGCCAGGATAGCGGCGCCGCCGAAGAAGGTGTTCTGGCGGGCCACCCGGCGCGGGGACTGATTTTGCTGCGCCATTGGGGAACCTCCCTTGCTTAGAGATCGGAGTTTAAAGCCGGAGACGATGGGGACGGAGCGCGGAACTCAGAGGCCGGAGAAGATGCGGGGGAGGGCATAGCGCTCCACCTCGCTGCGGATGCGCTCCAGGTCCAGGGTATAAAACTCCCCCTTCTCATATATGATTCTGCCTCTGGCCATATTCATCTCCACATTGGAGCCGTGGGCGGCGTACGCCAGGTTTTCGCACACGTCATGGCAGGGGGTCAGGTTGGGGGCGGTAAAGTCCACCAGAATCAGATCAGCCATCTTTCCGGGGGCGAGGACACCCGTGTCCATCCGGCCCAGGGCTGCCGCCCCGTTCACTGTGGCCGTCTCCAGAGCCTGGAGGGCGGAAAAGGCCATAGGATCCCGTCCCACTCCGCAGGGGAGGCAGGCGGCCAGCTTGATGTCGGTGAACAGGTCAGCGCTGTTGTGGGAGGACATGCCGTCAGTGCCCAGGGCCACGTTTACCCCCGCCTGAGCCATGGCTGGGACAGGGGCCACCCCGGAGCCCAGCTTTAGGTTGGACCAGGGGTTGTGGACGCAGGAGACATGCTTTTCGGCCATCACAGCCCAGTCCTCCGGAGTGGTATACACGCAGTGGGCGGCCAGAGAGCGGCCGCAGTCCCATACCCCGTACTGATCCAGAACCTGGATAGGCGTCTTGCCCCAGCGGTCCAGACAGGCCTGATGCTCCGAGACGGTCTCTGAGATGTGGACGTGCATCCCCAGACTGTGGGCCCGGGCGTAATCTGCCATCCAGGACCACAGGGGCGGGCTGGAGGTGTACTCGGCGTGGATGGAGGCATCCACCAGAATCTGTCCCTCATTCACCCCGTGCCACTCCTCCGTCAGAGCGGCCTGGTTCCGGCAGTCCCCGCATTGGTCGGGTGAAAAATCCTCCGGCGCGCCGAAGTACACCCCGCCGCAGGACAGGTTGGCGGAGATGCCCGCCTCCAGGACTTGTCGGGCGATGGTTCCGGTGTGCATATACATGTCGGCAATGCAGGTGACGCCGGAGGCAATCATCTCCGCCAACCCCAGGCCTGCGCCGGCGGCCACGGAGCGGTCGTCCAGCTTGGCCTCTGCGGGAAAGATATAGCTGTTCAGCCAGGTCTGTAAATCGTGGCCCCCGCCGTACCCCCGCATGAGGGTCATGGGCACATGGGTATGGGCGTTGATGAGGCCGGGCATGAGGACCTTTCCGGCGCCATCGATGATCCGGTCAAACGTCCCCTGGGGGCGCTGTGTCCCCACAGAGACAATTTTGGAGCCCTCCACCGATACATAAGCGTCCTTCAAGACTCGCCGCTCCCCGTCCATAGTGACGGCGGTGACATGTTCAAAGAGAATCGCCATAGCTTACTCCTTATTTACGCAGAAATTGTCTGGCCCGGTCCAGCTGATTTTTGTGGACATACAGCTTGTACTCCACCCGGGCGTTGTGATTCGCGCCAAAGGTGCCGGTGTGTCCACGGCTGCTGCCACCGAACACGCTCTCCAGGGCGGTGGGACTGGCCAGGTCTTTGACCCGGCAGACGTAGTCGATGCCGGTGCCCTCCAGGGCGCACCGCACCTGATGAAATCGGCTTAAATCATAGGTGAGGAGCAGCTCCTCCATGAGTATGGAGATACGTCCACTCTGACAGACTGGCGGTCACATCTTTCGCAGGCAGGCCCGGATGAGGCCGGTAAATTTCTCCCGGGCGGCCTCGGCGGCGTCCAGCACCTCCTGTTCAGAGAGGGGCTGGTCAAGGATGCCGGCGGCCATGTTGCTGAGCAGAGTGATCCCCAGCACCTCCATGCCGCAGTGGCCGGCCACAATCGCCTCGGGGGCGGTGGACATACCCACCGCGTCGCCCCCTAAAATCCGAGCGGCCCGGACCTCCGCCGGCGTCTCGTACTGGGGGCCGTAGCAGTAGAAATAGACCCCCTCCCGCAGGGGAATGGATAGCTCCCCGGCGCACTGTCGGGCGATGGTTTGCAGCCTGGGGGTGTACAGGTGTGAGGCGTCGGGGAAGCGCACCCCGAACTCCGGCAGGTTCTCCCCCCGCAGGGGGGATTCGGAGAACAGCTTGATGTGGTCAGTGATGAGCATCAGGT
>CALXGD010000038.1 GCA_944387745.1 uncultured Oscillospiraceae bacterium | reverse complement strand
CTCATTTCTCGCTTGCCGGACCGGTAACGGGGTCCACTCGGGCGGCATTACCCGCCGCGCTCCCGGACGCACTTCACGCTCTCCCGCCGCAGGCCCCCTTTCAGCCGGTGAAGGGCCCTCTCTGTCCGTTGGCGAAAGCGCTACTTTTCCGTTCACAGCGCCTTACAAAACAGTATATTATCATTCTGTGTCTGATGTGTCAAGTTCAGAGGGGAAATTTTACACAATATCCCCCCACTTTTGATGGAAAGGCGGAAAAGAAGCGACGGTTTCTTTACAAGTGGGACAAAACCAGATATACTAAAAAAGAAATGGGGAGATCCCGATTCTTTTTTGCGCTTGTCTCCCAGAGAGAAAAATGCGGGCCTTCATGCGTACAGTGCAGGATGGGGGCGGAGCCGCACAGGAAGGAAAGGAATATGTTCGGATGAAAAAACAAGCGGTTTCAGCTCTGGCGCTGTCTCTTGCCCTGACGCTGTTTGGCTGTGGAGCTTCCGAAGAGACCCCGGAGGAAACCGGATTCACGGTGGTGGCCACCACCTACCCGGTGTATCTGGCGGCTCGGACTGTGGCAGACGGGGTGGAGGGCGTTGTGGTGGAGCGGCTGAATACTGGAGAGGTGTCCTGCCTCCACGACTATACCCTAACTGTTGGTGATATGAAGAAGCTCGACCGGGCTGACGTTGTGGCTATGAGCGGAGTGGAGCTGGAGGCTTTTATGGAGGACGCCCTGGCCTCTTCCCACGCGGCAGTGATTGACTGCTCAGAGGGAATCCCCCTTTTGGAGAGCGTTGACCACGTCCATGAGGAAACGGAGGGTGGCCACGACCACGGCCACTTTGATCCCCACTACTGGATGGACCCGAAGAATATGGGACAGATTGCGGCCAATGTGGAGAGCGGCCTGATTCAGGCGGACCCAGCTCACGAGGCGGAATACCGCGCCAATGGCCGGGAGGCCGCCGGGCTGCTAGAGGAATGGGACGGCCTTTTACGGGAGCTGTTCCAGGAGGCCCAGGCCCAGAGCGGAGCGGAGGTCACGGGCCTGGTGACCTTTCACGACGGCTTTCAATACTTTGCTCAGGCCATAGGCGTCCCCCTGCTGGCCGCGATTGAGGAGGAAGAGGGCAGCGAGGCCAGTGCCAAGGAGATCAATGAGATCACGGCCCTGGTGAAAGAATATGATCTTCCCGTGATATTTGCAGAGGTAAATGGCTCTGACGCCACTGCCAATGCCATTTCCCGGGAAACCGGCTGTGCAGTGGGACAGCTGTCCATGCTGATGGACGGGCCGGCGGAGGGGACGCTGGAGGTCTATTACGTCGGTATGAGGAGCAACCTGGCCGCTGTCGTCAACGGATTTGCAGGGAGAGAGGTGATTTTAGCCCAATGAGAAAAATCAAGCATGGGAAAATGTCAGGGAGCTGTTCTGATGCCTGTTGCCTGAAGCTGGATGGAGTATCTGTTCACATCCAGGGCGAGGAAATTCTGGAGGACGTGTCCTTCCACCTCCACTGCGGAGAGATTGCTGCCCTGATTGGCCCCAACGGGGCGGGCAAGTCCACCCTGTTCCGGAGTGTCCTGGGGCAGCTCCCCTACCAGGGGAGCATCACCTTTTCCCCTGCGGGTGGGCCGGCCATCCGTCTGGCGGATGGGACGGTGATGGGGGGAACCCGACCCCTCATCGGCTATGTGCCCCAGTCGCCCAGCTTTGATCGGGGGGACCCGGTCTCTGTGCTGGACTTTTTTACAGCGGCCACCTCCAGATGGCCGGTGTGTCTGCCCATTCCGCAAAAGCACCGGGATCGCTGCCGCAGCAGCCTGGAGCGCGTCCACGGGGGGGAGCTGCTGGACAAGCCTATGGGCGGGCTGTCCGGCGGACAGCTTCAGCGGGTGCTGCTGGCCCTGGCGCTGGAGCCGGTGCCCCATATCCTGATTTTGGATGAGCCCCTGTCCGGCGTAGACATTGAAGGGGAGCATCAGCTGCTGGAGATGCTGGACGAGCTGCGCACGGAGTACGATCTCTCCATCCTTCTCTCCACCCACGATTTTGCTACATTGAATCAATTTGCAGATAAAGTGATCCTGCTGAACAAACGGGTGATGAAGGTGGGGACACCGGACGAAGTGACCTCCTCCCCAGAATTTTATGAGACCTTTCATCTGCGCATGGGAAGGGGGGGAACCTGAGATGGAGCTCTGGTATCAAATTGTGGATCTGCTCCCCTTCTCGTGGGCGGAGCCGGGGTCCATGTTTTTTATGAAAAATGCGCTGCTGGCGGTGCTGGTCATATCCCCGCTGTTTGGGGTGCTCTCCACCATGGTGGTCCACAGCCGCATGTCTTTTTTTTCCGATGCGCTGGGGCACTCGGCCTTCACTGGTATGGCCATTGGCGCCCTGTGCGGCTTTGCGGAGCCCACAGGGGCGGCGGTGATTTTTGCCGTTGTGTTTGCCCTTCTCTTTAATCTGGTGCGCCGGCGCACCTCCATGGCCAGCGATACTGTAATCGGGGTGTTTTCCTCCACTGCTGTGGCCCTGGGTATTTTTATCTCCACTTTGGGGAGCCGGTCCTTCACCAAGTTCAACAGTCTGCTGATTGGGGACATTCTGTCTGTGGAGCCTGGGAAAATTGGCGTGTTGGCGCTGATTCTGGTGCTGGTGCTGGCGCTTTGGGGGATGTCCTTCAATCAGCTCATGTTGTCAGCCGTCCACCCGGCTTTGGCGGACAGCCGGGGGATCCGCGTGTTCTGGCAGGAGACGGTTTTCTCCGTGGCCATTGCCGTAGTGGTCACGCTGTCCATGACCTGGGTGGGGCTGCTGGTGATCAACTCCCTGCTGGTTTTGCCGGCGGCGGCGGCGCGGAACGTGTCCCGGAGCATGGTTCAGTACCACTTGGTCTCTCTGCTAGGGGCGGTTCTGTCCGGGATTGCAGGCCTGATGACCTCCTACTACGTGGACTCCTCCGCTGGGGCGGCGATCACGCTGTATCTGGCACTGTGGTTTTTTGCCGCCCTGCTTTTGAAAAAGAAAAATTAGTCCGGAATCTGAATTGTGAGAAAAAGGGGCGCGCCTTTTGTAGGCGCGTCCTTTTTCTCACCCCCGCCATGCACCACGGAGCAGAGAAGGCGCATCGCCGCCGTAGAATAAAAATTTTTTGGAAACTCGATGCAGCCAGTTAATTGTATTTGACATTTAAATATGGTAAGGTTCCCTTAACAAAAGCTTTAAGGAGGCATGAACCTATGAAATCAGTCAAAAAACGGCTGCTGTCGGTGGGGTTGGCCCTGTGTATGGCCCTCACCCTGCTGCCCGCAGCGGCTCTGGCGGTGGAGGAGGCGGTGGTCTCCTACACCCAGCCCTTTATTCAGGAGATGGACAACTGGCCCTATCTCTATGACGAGGAGCGCGGGGGAGACTACATGGTGGCGGCAGGAAAGTGGGCCACCCGGAGCCTCTATGAAGCAGATGAGAACCTGGGCTACATGGGTACTATGGACAGTGCCACCCGAGTCAAGGTGGAGGTGCCCCAGGGAGCCACAGAGGTATCGGTGGACCAATACTATATGGGGGTTACCTTTTACCGGATTGATCTGAGCGGCGACTACACGCGGGAAGAGGTCCACACGATTATGACCATTCCCTTCCGCTATTATCTGACCTGTGCCGGCTATACAGAACAGGTGTACCTTGATGAGTACGGGCAGAATGAGACGCTGTACTCCAAGGGGGACGATCACTTTATTATCCCAGGCTATGAGAAGTGCCACCAGGTGCTATATGAGACCGGTATGGTCTATATTGTCCACTTCAAGTATCCCATAGCCGATCCGGTGACCACCCATCAGTTTACCGACGCGGCCCCCTCGGAGTGGGCCAAAAACCAGGTGGGCCTGGCCATTGATGCGGGGATCGTGCCCCAGTCCCTCCAGTCCAATTACACCGCCCCCATCACCCGGGGGGAGTTCTGTGCCCTGGCCATTACCATGCTGGAGACCTATTTCGGACAGGAGATCCCCATCCGGGCGAGCTTTACTGATACCAGCGACCCCTATGTGCTGAAGGCGGCTACCACCGGCTTTGTGGGGGGCACCGGGGGTGGCGCATTCAGCCCGGACCTCCCTTTGACCCGGGAGCAGGCGGCGCTGGTGCTGGTCAATATCTGTGAACTCTTTGATCGAGTCCTTTTGCAGAATGGCCTGACCTTTGTGGACAGCGGCAGTGTCTCCACCTGGGCCGCCGAGGGCGTGGCCAAGGCGGTCAACTGCGGCATGATGGGGGGCGTGGGAGACAACCGCTTTGACCCCCAGGGCTCCTACACCAGGGAGCAGAGCATCATCACCATTCTCCGGGCCTATAACCTAATTCAGCCCGCCCAGGGCGAGCCGTCCTATATGACCGGCGAGCTGTACCATGTGGATCCCGGCAGCATGGCGGTCCAGAGTCTGGATTATATCTACCGCCGCCTGAAAGTGCCCGCCAGCATGGAGGTGCTGAGCATCCGCCACGGCTTCTATGACCGCCGGGACCAGACCTCCACCGCCATTGACAAGTACAGCCAATACTATGTGGTGAGCATTATGATGAATGCCATGAACTCTCTGGGGCAGATTGTGACGGACACCTATGTGTGCCTATTCAACCTGGACACCGGCAAGACGATTTATGACCTGGAGGGCTACGCCGCCGACTGGGCAGACTACAACTGGGGCGGTGCCAAGATCTCCTGGATGGAGCTGGAGACGGAGGCTCTGGGCCTGGCCGCCGGCCAGATGCTGGAGCCCTTCACCCGGGAGGAGGTGGACTGGATCGTTCAGCAGGTTACCCAGTGATCCGGTCTGTTTTCAAAATAGCAGAAAAGGGGGGGCCGCCTTGAGGCGGTCCCCCTTGCTATAATGCTACGAAAGCGTCAGAAAAGAATCTTTACAGACGGTTGCTCCGGTGAAGTCAAGACTGCCGTTTGGCCTCCCGCCGGGCCTCCATCAGCTCTGTCAAACTGTCCAGACGGGTCTCCAGCTGGGCCAGAGATAGGACTCCCGGGTCCCCCTGGTCCCCAGAGAAGGAGACCACAGGCAGACCAAGGCTTTGGCGCAGGCGGCGCTCCACCTCCTGGAGCTGGCCGCACCAGGGACGGCAGCTGCGGTTGTAGTGGACCAGCACTCCCTCCGCTTGGTAGCGGCGGCACAGGTCCGCGCGCATGGAGACTCCCTCCTCCAGGGAGACGCCGTTGATGGTGCCGCAGTAGGCCCGGACCAGGCCGTCCAGGTCCTTGTACCGGAAAGAGAGGGAGTGACTGATGGTGTCGGCCACCACCTGAATGTGCCGCTGCTCCAGCAGGGCGTTGACTTCTTGGAGGCGGGGCCAGCAGGGGGTGCCCTCCCAAAAGATCCGGTAATCCCCAGACCGGGCTTCGGCCGGTGTGCGGGTTCTCACTTCCCGGGCCAGCTGGGTCAGAGTGTTCTCCGTCTCCGGGCTGCAGCGCCCGGTGACCATCAGAGGCATGTACTGAAAGATCTCCATATTATCCAAAGGAGAGGGGCGGGCAGTGGCGGTGTCCAGCACCTTCTGCCAGGCGGCGGCGTTTCGGTTGGCCTGACGGCATACCTGGCGGAGCCGGTCCAGATCCAAGGACTGGCCAGTGAGCTGCTCCAACGCTCGGATCAGCCCCTCCAGCTGCCTTCGGAGGTAAGCGGTCGTCTCTTCGGAGACAGAGGTCTCCTGATGATAGGGAATATTCAGCAGGAGCAGGGGGACGTCCAGAGCCCGTGACATGGCCTCATACCACTGGACCATACCGGAGCAGATGTTGTCGCAGCACAGCAGCAAATCCGGCCGAGGGAGCCCGCCCTCTCCCTCCTGGGTGGCCAGAGCCATTCCCATACGCACGTAGGAGCACAGCTCCCCGCAGTAGCCCAGGGTCTCCCCCTGGCGGCACAGCTGGAAGCCATTTCCGCCCATTGCTGCCGCTGCCGCCGCGCTCTCAGGGCAGCAGACGGTCAGACCGAAGGCGGCGGGCAGCTCCAGGGGAAATTTAGTGGACATCCAGGCGGTCAAGGGGCGCGGCCCGGCATGAAGGGCAGACATAGGACTTTAACTCTGGTCGGCCAGCCGGTGCATGGCATCCAGGGCACCGCTGCGGCCCATCAGAAACAGAAGCAGGGAGGCGATAACCACTCCCACCAAGGCGGCGGTCATAAAGGGCACCAGCATGGCGAAGGGGGCGGAGGGGGTGCCCAGGATGAAGATGGCGATGGGCCAGGCCAGGAAGGAGGAGATGATGCCGGTCCCGATGATCTCGCCCAGGCAGGACATCCAAACCTTGGGCAGATGCTGGTACAACAGGCCGGCCAGCAGTGCGCCGCACATGCTGCCGGGGAAGGCCATAATGGTGCCTGTGCCCAGCAGATTCCGCAGCAGGCTGATGCAGAAGGCGGTGCCCAGGGAGAACCAGGGACCCAGGAATACGCCGCCGATGATGTTGATGACGCTCTGCATAGGGCAGCACTTGCTAAAGCCCACAGGGACGGACAGAGTACCGCCCAGCACTCCGATGGCGGTCAAAATACCCGCCAGGGCCAGCTTGTGGATCAATTTTCGATTCATAACAAAAAACTCCTTTCCAAAAACAGCTGGGGAAAACCGCGTCAGCAGACAGCGATCCCCTCACTTCCGGTCTGCTGCCAACACAGGTGCAGACCACAAACAGGGTTCCTGGAGAGGGCTCCCTCCCAGGTTCGGTCGAGGCTTACTGGCCTCCTCTCACGCCGGAACACGGCTTCCCATCGCTGTGCTGTGGACCTCAGACACAGGGCGCTCCCCCTCTGTCTGCTCCCGGCTGGGCCGGGATGTCCGCGGTTTTCCACATCCTTTCTGAAAAAGAGTGATATTCCATCCACCTCCACCAAAAGGCGGAGACGTTGGGCAAATAAAAAACGGAGCCTCCCCCTGGGCAGCCCCGCCTCTATGCACTGCACTTCCTACGGTGGCATTACCCACATCAGGTGTAAGGGTCGGGGCGCCAAGCCCCCTCTCAGCCCGCTGCTGCGAGCTCCCCCGTCTTTGGCGCTATCATACGACTTTTTTTATCTTTTGTCAAGTGGGTGGGTGTTTTTCAGCAGGTAGCCCAGAGAAGGGCGCGCTGAAAATACAGACATTACAGCTCGTGGGGGCTGCGCAGCAGCCCCCACGATTGCGGTTTTGCAGAAACAGACTTTTACAGCGGGCCCGGAAAGGGGCAGACTAAAGTGAGAGACGCTCTCAAGCTTTCCACAGGCCGTGGAGATTGCAGTAGGCGTAAGCCGCGACAACGCTGTCCCCCTCGGCCAGGGCAAAGACGGCCTGCGGCTTCTCTCCAGGCTTCAGGTACTTGAGCTGGCAACCCTGCTGAGTCTCCAGAGCGATCCACTGAATATAGTGCTCTGGGAGCATGGGGTGCTCCACCGCGCCCACTGTGACCGTGACCTGGCCGCCCTCGGTCTGGATGACGGGGACATGCTTCTCCACAGCGGCGTCGGTGGTGCCGGGGACCAGCTCGGTCATTTTCTGCCCGCAACACATTACGGGAACACCGGTATTGTGGACAAAGGTGATTAGGTTGCCGCAGTGCTCACAGAGATAGAATTTCATGGCGCGTTCCTCCTCGAAAGTAAAAATAATGAAGATGTTTTCCCGGCGTGCAAAGACAGTATGCGCCGGCCTCTAAGAATAATATACCAACACTGTGGGAAAAAGTCAATGACCGGGGGAGATGGGGAAGGCTCATTCCGCCGGTGGGCAGACGCCCTTGTACACATGGACGATGAAGTCCTGTACGTTGGTGACGATGGTCTTGACAGACAGGCTGCCCCGGTCCCGCAGCTTGTTCACCGAAAACTCAGAGATATCCACCGAGTAGAAGTATAGAGGACGCACCTGTCCGTCCACCACCCGATAGCTGGTGGTCATGTTGCCGGTGGCCACAGTGTGAAGGGTGGAAGCCATGCAGATAATGGTGGTGGCCTGCCGCACCAGCTGCCGCATGGCGTCCTGGGCCTGGTACACATCGCCGTATACCTCGGGCAGAGGGCCGTCGTCCCGGATGGAGCCAGCCAGGACGTAGGGAACTTGGCGGCGGACACACTGGTACATGATGCCGTCCTTCACTGCGCCGGAGCGGATGAAGGACGGAATGGAACCCAGGCGCCGCACCTCGTTGATGGTGTCGCTGTGGTTATAGTGGCCGCCGTAGTGGGGCTGCTGGGTGTAGATATCCTGCCCCAGGGCGGTGCCTAGATAACTGGCCTCTAGGTCGTGGGTGGCCAGGGCGTTGCCAGCCATGAGACCGTGGACGAAGCCATGCTCCACCAGGGCGGCAAAGGCGGCCCGAGAGTCGGCGTCAAAGGCACAGGCGGGGCCCATTACCCAGAGAATATTGCCGTGGTCCCGCTCATAGCGCAGCAGCTGATAGAGCCCGTCGTAGTCGATGGAGTAGGCAGTCTCCCGGCTGCGTCCGGTGCGGAAGGCGAAGGCCTCAGAGCCAGAGGGCTCATCCTGGGAAAAGCCGTCGGAGTGGACATAAATTCCCTGGGAGCCGTTCTCCGTGCGCCCCAGCACCACCAGGTCCCCAGCCTTCACACTGCGGAATTCCACCACTTGGATGGTATCTCCCCGGACGATAGCCGCGCAGTCCATGCGGCTGTCCTCCGCCAGAATCCATCGGCCGTGCAGGTGAAAATACTCCGGGAACAGCGTGGTGGCGTGGTAGCCCCGGGGTAGCACACCGTCCCGTTCCGCCGGAACGAGGGTAACCTCTGGAGCGTTCTTCAGACCAAGGGACAGAAAATCCGGGGGGAGATAGCGGGGAAGAGAAAAGCTCATACTGGGACCTCCATTGGGATTGTAATGGGCGACTGGACTCCGGCTCCTGTCCGCAGGCTGGCCTTGGACGGGGAGGAGTTGGGAGCGCGCGCCGCCTGTGTTCCGGCGCTCCACCCCGCTGGGGGCGGGCACAGAAGCGGCGCAGCCCTGAAATTAAAAGTATTATATATGGATGAAAGAAAAAAGTCAATTTCTGCCGGAGGAACGGGATTCCCCAGCGAGCATAGGATGGAGGGAGAGGAGGGCGTGAAATGAGGGAGACGAGAGGCGGACGGCCCCCGCTCCAGCTTTACTGGCGGGAAGAGCGAAAAGTCTTTACGTTGGAGAAGGTCCCGGTGCTGGAGCTGTCTATGTCCTGGCCCCAGGGAGCCGGCGGGGGCAGAGGCGGAGAGCGGATCAGCCGCTATTACCAAAAGCTGGCCCAGGCCTGGCGGAGCCGGTGGGGGAGAGAGACCTATTGGCTGGCCTGTCTGAATCTGGTTCGCTGCCGGGAGGAGGGGCGAACCTTTCAGCCTTGGACGGCCCAGCTGACAGGGGAGGTGCTCTTTTTGGACGAAACACTTCTCTCCATCCGGATGGATGCCCGAGAGGTGCGGGGGGACGGCCGCCCTCTCCAGGTGCGCACGGGGGACCTGTGGCGGCTGCCGGAGGGGGTTCCCCTGCCGGTGGGCGGCCTGTTTCCGGGAAGGCGGTGGCAGCGGAAGGTGCTGAGACATTTCCGGGAGCAGGGAGAGAGCCGGCGGGCGGCGGGAGACTGCTTTCTAGATCCGGACTTTGCCTGCCGGCTGGGGAGAAAGCTCCCTTTGAACCAGTGCTGCCGGACCACAGAGGGACTGGAGTTCTATTTTCCCCAGGGGGCCTTGGCCCCGGCGGTGGAGGGGCCCATTACATTTTTTTATCCGCTGAGTACCGAGGCGGGGACGACGTAGGGTCTCCCCGCCTAATTTTTGACCTGGCCCAAGGACAGTCTAAAAGACGGAAATCTGTCACTCTACTGAGATTATAGGTATATTTTCACTAAAAATATAGACTCTATTGTGGAGAATGTAACAAAAATATCGAAAATGCTTGCATAATACAGAATGATGTGTTAAATTATAAACAGAAAATCTTATAGAGTCTATAGAAGAGAGTAACCGTATGCGGAAAAAAGATTCTACTGCAAGCGTCTCCAGAAGAACGCTGGCTGAGCAGGTCTATCATGTGCTGAAGGATGAGATCATTCTCCAGCAGAGCCCTGAGATGAAGATGGGCATGAAAATCAAGGAGGTGGAGATCGCCAGGCGGCTGGGCTGCAGCCCAACCCCTGTGCGGGAGGCCATCAATATGCTGCGGCAGGACAACCTGATCGTGGGAAACTCCTTTCATACCTCTGAGGTCGTCAGTTTCTCCCAGAAGGATGTAGAGGACCTGCTGACTATGCGTTGTGAGCTGGAGGTCAGCGCTCTCCAGCAGGCAATGCCCAACTTCACAAAAGAGGATATTGCCGCCCTGCGGCGCACCGTTCAGGACTATGCAAAGGTCTGCGAGGGGACGGATTTTACCAGAATTTCCTCGGTAAACCGGGAATTCCATGATTACATTTTGATGAAGGCCAACAATCGCACCCTGACCCGGATCCTGAGGGGACTGGTGGACCAGGCCGCTCTGCTGCGGGCCCCAGTAGTGGCCGCCCGGAAGGGGAAGCAAGTGAGAACCGGGGCGAAGCAGGCGGCACCTGTGTCCGAGCACATTGAGATCATTGACGCCATTGAGAAGGGGGACACTGCGGCGGCCTGCGAGGCCATGCGCAGGCATCTGGGCCGAGTCCAGAACGAGGTGTGCGACTACTATTTGAAATATGGGATTGAACCGGAATAGGGAGCCATAGCATGGAAGTTGCAATTTTAGAGCTGCTGGAGGGCGCGAAGCAGGCAAAGGGCCTGACGGTGATCCTGGATATTTTTCGCGCCTTCTCCGTAGCGGCCTACGTGATGGGAAACGGGGCGGAAAAGATCATCCCCGTAGGGGCGGTGGAAGATGCCTATGCCCTGAAGGAGCGGTATCCCTCCGCTGTGCTGATGGGAGAACGAGGGGGAAAGCCTCTGCCGGGCTTTGATTTCGGCAACTCGCCTGCACAGATCGAGGGGGTGGATTTCCGCGGCAGAGTGGTAATTCAGACCACCGGCGCCGGGACCCAGGGGGTAGTCAATGCCTCAGGTGGCACGGAGATTTTGGGGGGCAGCTTTCCCACTGCAGAGGCATTGGTGCGGTATATCCGCCGACGCCGGCCAGAGACTGTCTCGCTGGTGGCCATGGGAACCAGAGGGCAGGTTCACAGCGATGAGGACACTCTGTGTGCAGAGTACATTCGGGCAAAGCTATTGGGGGAGCCGGAGAGGACCATGGAGGAGATCCGGGCGCTTCTGCGGGACTATCCCTCAGCCAAAAAATTTTTTGACCCGGCGAACCAGTCCTGGGCGCCACAAAGAGATTTTGAGCTCTGCCTGCCCCTGGAATCTCTGCCCTTCCTGCTGCGGCTGACTCCCGATGAGGAGACGGGGCGGATGGTGTTCCGCAAAGTAGAGGCGTAAGGGTCTCTGAATGAGTGGAGTGACGGCGCTGCACCTTATGAAAAATTCTATAGACTATTGAAACTGAAGCGCCCAATCCCGGCGCAAGTTAGTCATTCCGTTTCAGCGCGGCGGAGATATTGGAGTAAGGTTCATGTTAATAGAGACAGAATTTAACTGAAAAATTATATAGACTATTGAAATATGTTGTGAGGAGGACGGCAATGGGACATACCGTATTTATTCCCCGGCAGATCGCCCAGGAGGGGGTGGACTACCTGACCCAGCGGGGCTATGAACTGAAGTACGCCACCGGAATGGACGAGGACACCCTGGCCCGGGAGATTGTGGGCTGTGATGCCATGCTGCTGCGGACCGCGCACGCCACCAGAAAGGTGCTGGAGGCGGAGCCGAACCTGCAAATTGTGGCCAGGCACGGAGTAGGGCTGGACATCATTGATGTGGACGCGGCGACAGAATTGGGAATTCAAGTGACCAACACCCCCTTGTCCAACGGCCTTTCTGTAGCGGAACATGCCGTGGCGGGTATGCTGGCTTTGGCCAGAAAACTTGTGCCCCTAAGCGAGGCGGCCAAACGGGGAGACTTCTTCTATAAAAACCACTGCAAAGGTGTGGAGCTGTCCGGCAAGACACTGGGCCTGATTGGAATGGGCTTTATCGGTTCCCATGTGGCGAAAATCGCCGCCCTGGGCTTTGGAATGAAGGTTATTGTCTATAAGGGCCACATGGCAGGGAAGGAGATTCCTGAGTATGTGACTTTGGTGGACTGGGATCAGGTGTTCCAGCAGTCGGATTTCGTCTCTGTACATATTCCCCTGCGGCCGGAGAACGTAGGCATTATTGGGGACCGGGAGTTCCAGATGATGAAGCCCAGCGCCATTTTCGTCAATACCGCCAGGGGCAAGGTGGTCCGGGAGGAGGAGATGATCCAGGCTCTCCGAGAGCATCAGATCGCCGGAGCCTTCATCGATGTGTTTTCCAAAGAGCCCATTACAGTGGACGACCCCCTGCTCCATCTGGACAATGTTCTGGCTACCCCCCACTGCGGCGGCAGTACAGAGGAGGCCCTCACCCGGTCTGCGGTGCATGCAGCTATGGAGATTGATCGGTTCTTCCAGGGCGAGCAGCTGATGTGGCCGGTGAACCATCCCAAGACTGCAAGGCAGTAAAAATTTCGCTATGATTCTATAGAGTATAGAAATTCCACAAAAGGTAATTTTAAGGAGGAATGGAAATGAAGTACACAAAGGAGTTTTTTTACCAGGCGTGCACCTTTGAGGAGATCCGGAAGGTGTCCCAGGTCAATGTGAAGGCGTGTTCCAATCTGAAGGAGCTGGTGTACACAGACGACTATGTCAACCACGAGCTGCACCGGAGAGAGCCCAAGACCTACCGCCTGTCCAACGGGTGGGGGGAGACCATCGTGCAGCCCGCCGACGCCCCGGTGGATGCCACCCTATACGTGTACCAGGATTCCTCCATGAATGACCTGGAGCTGTTCTGGGAGGGCACCGAGTACTTCCTGGCTGGCCCGGTCCTGGAGCGGGACGCCACTGCTCCCGACCGCCGCTATACCATCTACAGCACCGCCGGTCTGCTGACCCGGATTATGCCCGGTATCCTGGAGAGCAAGGGCTACTCCTGCCTCCACGCCACCAGCGTATACAACCCTGAGAAAAACCACATGATGGTGTTTGTGGGCGGCCCCGGCGCCGGTAAGACCATCCTGATGCTGGAGTCCACCCTCCGCCACGGCTACCGCCTGATGACCACGGAGTACACCCACTTCCGCACTGTGGGCAGCGACGTGTTCTTCTATACGGGATCCGTCTTTGATAACGTCCGTGCAGGCAACCTGCTCTATAACTACACCGAGTATGAGAAGATCTGGGGCAAGGAGATTATGAACACCATTCCCGCCGGCAAGGACCCCTGGAATGCCAAGGTTTCTCTGGATATGAGCCCCTTGCTGCCTGACTCCAGCGAGATCAAGAACCCGGAGGTCAGCCTGATCTTTGTGAAGATCGAGGGCTACCGGGAGAAGCCGGTGGTGACTGAGCTGAACAAGGAGGACACCCGCTTCCAGCTCTATCTCAACGCCGCGGAGCTCATCAGCCGCCCCAGACTGTTCTTCGGCTGTCTGCCTGTGCCCTCCTTCGACACCATTGAGCGGGCCAACAACCGCCTGCAGATCGTGAACAAGATGCTGGACACCGCCAAGCTGGTGGAGTGCAAGTCCCTGTTCGCTGGTGTCAACAACGCCTGGATCTGGAACGACTGAGGAGGAGAATGTTGTGGTAAATCACACCAAGATCATGGCCACCATCGGCCCCGCCTCCTGGGATGAAGAGACCATCGAGCAGATGATCCTGGCCGGCGTCAGCAGCTGCCGAATCAACTTCTCCCACACCTCCTATGAGAAGGCGGAGGAGATCATCGGCCTGGTGCGGAAGGTCTCCAAGCGCTTGAACAAGCCGGTGGCCATTCGCCAGGATCTGCAGGGACCAAAGATCCGCATCGGCGAGCTGGAGCAGGAGTCCTACAGCCTGCCTGAGGGCCATGAAATCGTCTTTACGCGCCGGGAGTGCCTGGGCAACGAGACGATCGCTACCATCGCCCAGCCGGAATTTATCGAGGCCATGGAGCCGGGGTGCGAGATCATTATCGGAGACAACGACATGCAGCTGGTGGTGACCGAAAAGCTCAGCGAGGATGAGATCCGCTGCCGGGTGACCATCCCCGGAAAGCTTCGCCCCAGAAAGGGGGCCTGCGCCCCCGGTACGCTGATCCGGTTCAAGGGGCTGACGGAGAAGGATATCCGGGACTTTCAGTTCGGCATCCAGCAGAAGGTGGACTGTGTGTCCATGTCCTTTGTGCAGACGGCAGATGACCTGCAGCTGCTCAAGGATATTATGGATGAGCACCACGTCAAGATCCCCATCTTGGCCAAGATTGAGCAGCGCAACGCCCTGAACCACCTGGACGAGATCCTGCCCAACTGCGACGGGGTGAGCGCGGCCCGGGGCGACCTGGCGGTGGAGCGGCCCATTGAGGAGCTCAATCTCATCGACAAGGAGATCATCCACCGGGCGAATCTGGAGGGTAAGTTCGTCTTTACCGGCTCCGGCATTTTGAAGAGCCTGATGCATGGCTCCTGGCCCACACGGGCGGAGGTGTGTGATGTCTCCTCCCTGGTGCTGGACGGCATCGACGCTATCTCCTTCTCCGACGAGACTGCTGTGGGAGACGACCCGGTTGGGTGCGTCAAGACGCTCCACAACATCATCGCCCGGACAGAGGAGGCCATGTTCAGCGAGCCCGGCGCCGGCGCAGAGCAGGGATTTTTCCGCAGCATCCAGCCCCAGTTCGCCGTGACCAGGGGCAAGACCCCCATTGTTATGACGGCGGAGTCCCTGGAGCCGGTGGCCCGCATTGCAAAGATGCACTATGAGGCTCCGGTGATCGTGGGGACCAGGGATATGTACTTAGCCAACTTCATTGCCCACTACTGGGGTGTGGTTCCCGTCTACTGCCCGGAAAATCTGTCCCGGGAGGAGTGCCTGGACTTTGCTCAGCAGGAGGCCGTCCGACAGGGCGTGATCCGAGAGGAGGACCAGGTGGTCCGGCTGTAATTCTTCGTTATATACTGGACTGGGATCAGTCCGCTATATATAAAATCAAATTTCAGGGAGGAAATTTATTATGCAAAACGCGATTGGGAAGATGGCATTTGAGGGAATTCTGACTCACCCCATGAAGGGCCGTATCATGGAGAAGCCCAGAACCTACGGCAAGACAGTCTGCTCTGACCTTGGCCTGAGCCTCACCGAGGTGCAGAACGTGATCTCCAACTGCGCCCCCTACATCGACCGGGTGAAAATCGCCTTCGGCACCGGCGTCATCTATAGTGAGGATTACCTGAAGGCGAAGCTGGCCGCCTACCACAACGCCAACATCGTCACCAACACCGGCGGCACCATCGGTGAGATCGCCTTTATGCAGGGCAAGTATGACGAGTTCCTGGAGCAGTGCAAGCGCCTGGGCTTCACCGCCATTGAGATCTCCGACGGCACGATCCAGCTCAGCGACGACGACCGCTGCCGCATGATCGAGAAGGTTATGAAGATGGGCTTTGAGTGCTGCACCGAGGTTGGCAAGAAGATGGAGGATGAGCAGCTGGAGATGAAGGAGGCCATCCGTCAGATTAAGCGGGACTTGTCCCTGGGCGTGTCCACCTGTACCGTGGAGTCCCGCGGCAGCGCCAAGGGCGTGGGTGTGTTCGACAAGAACGGCAAGGTGAAGGCCGACGACGTGGAGGAGATGATGGCTGCCGGCATTGACCAGAAGCGCCTGACCTGGGAGGCCCCCACCAAGGACGGACAGGAGTTCTTTATCAATTACTTTGGCATCAACGTGAACCTGGCGAACGTCCGGGTGAACGAGGTTATTGCTCTGGAGGGCCTGCGCTGCGGCCTGCGGGGCGACACCCTGGCCCGCGTTGTCCGCGGCCTGGTGTAAGAGGCAGTTTCCCACACAGAGTTTGTCCCGAGGCATATGTGTGCTCCCACCCTTTCAGGGCGGGAGCCTGTGAAAAAGTTCAGAAAGGTGCACAAAGCGGACATAGGGACAGATTTTCCACTATTTGATTGGATTGGGGAAAAGAAAGAATGAAAGCTTATCTGAAATTTTGTGACCTGCTGGTGAAGGGCGTGGAGTATCTTACTGGCGTGCTGCTGGTGGCCATGTCTGCCAGTACCTGCTGGCAGGTAATCAGCCGCCATGTGCTCCAGAAATCCAGTGTATGGACCCAGGACTGCTCCCTGTTTCTCTTTGTCTGGGTTGTCCTGCTGGGCTCTGCGGCCGCGGCCTACGGCGGAAAACATATCTCCGTGACCCTGATTGCTGATATTCTGCCGGAGCCTCTGCGGACCATCGTGTCCTATTTTGCCCAGGTGTGCGTGCTGGGCTGCTCCATTTTGATTATGACCACAGGCTGGACCTATTTCCTCCAGAATCTGGGGACCCGGTCCAGCGGGTGGGTGATTTCCCTGGGGTTCCCCACCTTCGCTCTGCCCCTGGGCGGCGCCCTGATGCTGCTGCTGTCTATTGGAGCCATTGTGAAGCACATCGTGAAGAATAAGGAGGAGAAGAAATGAATCCTGCAATTATCCTCTTGATCGTATTCTTTGTTCTGATTTTCCTGCGGGTGCCCATTGCCTTCTCCCTTCTGCTCTCCTCTATGGTGACGCTGTTCGCCATGAGTGGTATCCACGGCATCCCGGTGGCCATGGTGGCCTCCAGTACATACGGCGCCATTGCCAAGGAGTCCCTGCTGGCCATCCCCTTCTTCGTGCTGGCCGGCAACATCATGGTGGTGGGCGGCATCGCCCGGCGTCTGGTGGAATTCTTCAATGTGATTGTGGGCCGCGTGTCCGGCGGCCTGGCCCACGCCACCACCCTGGCCTGTATGTTCTTTGCGGCTCTGTCCGGCTCCTCTGCTGCCACTGCTGCTTCCATTGGCAAGGCCATGATCCCCGAGATGAAGAAGCATAACTATGACGAGCCCTTTTCCGCGGCTATTGTAGCCACCGGCGGCATACTGGGTATGATTATTCCCCCCAGCATCGCCATGATCGTCTACGCCCAGACCGCTGAGGTCTCCGTCATCAAAATGTTTACCGGCGGAATTCTCCCGGGAATCCTGGGCGGTGTCGTCATTATGATCTATAGCTTCTTTTATGCCAGGAAGCACAACTATAAGCCTATGACCAAGGACGAGCGCCCCAAGTTCCTGCCTACATTTAAAAGCGCTTTCTGGGCCCTGACCTTCCCCTTTGTCATCCTGGGCGGCATCTACGGCGGCTTCTTCACGGCGACGGAGGCCTCTGCCGTGGCGGTATTTTACGGTGTCATTGTCTCTCTGATTTACCGGGAGATCAGCATCGCCTCCTTCACCAAGGCGGTGATCGACGCGGTGTATGATACGGCCACCATCCTGCTGATTATGGCCGCGTCCACCCTGCTGGGCTGGCTGATGACTGTGCTCCAGGTGCCTCAGACCATGACAGAGCTGTTCATGTCCATCTCCGACAACCGCTATGTGATTCTGCTGCTGATCCTGGTGCTCTATCTGATCATCGGCTGCTTCATCGGCACCTCTCCCGCCATCGTGCTGGTGGTGCCCATCCTGCTGCCCATCATCAACGAGCTGCAGATCGACCTGATTTTCTTCGGCGTGTTCACCGTGTTCGCCCTGGGCATCGGCCTGATCACTCCCCCTGTGGGCACCGACCTGTTCGTGGTGTGCGGCATCTCCGGTTTGAAGATTGAGCCGGTGGTCAAAGCGGTATTCCCCTTTATTGTGCTCTATTCCCTGCTCTGTGTCCTGTTTATTTTCGTACCATCCATCATTACCTTCCTGCCCGGTGTCGTGTCCGTGGCCTAGTGTGGGAAGGGAGCAGAGTATGAAAAACTCCCGATGTGTCAGAGGGGACCCGCCTCTAAGGGGCGGGTCCTCCTGAAAAAGAAACGGGAGAAAAATAAAACGAGGAGGATTATCCCAATGAAAAAACTAGTCAGTCTTTCCCTGGCGGCAGCGATGCTTCTCTCCCTCAGCGCCTGCGGCGGCGGTGAAACCAGCACTCCTGCCAGCAGCGGCGGCAGCAGCGGCAGCGACACTTCCACCGCGGCACCTCAGGAGGTGCAGTACGACGAGAACGGCGACGTGATCGTCACCTCCACAGAGAAGGTCACCCTGAAGCTGGGCCACACCAACCCTGAGACCAGCGTGTTCCACGAGGGCGCTGAGGTCTTTAAGGAAGAGGTTGAGGCCATGACCAACGGCAACATCACCGTGGAGCTCTATCCCAGCAGTCAGCTGGGCGACTCCAAGGAGATCGTACAGTCCACCGCTATGGGCGCTGTGGAGCTGAACATCTCCGGCTCCGCTCAGTTCAGCGTGTTCAACGAGGAGCTGATGGTGCTGGACCTGCCCTTCCTGTTTGCCGAGCGCGAGAAAGCCTATGAGAAGCTGGACGGCGAGCCGGGTGAATACCTGGCCGAGGGCCTGATCGACAACAATATCAAGGTGCTGGGCTATCTGGACGGCGGCTACCGCTGCATGTTCAACTCCGAGCGGCCCCTGAACCACCCCGCTGACTTCCAGGGCCTGAGCGTCCGCGTACAGGACAGCGAGGTGTACTTCAACATGATGGATGCGCTGGGCGCTCTGCCCTCCTTCCTCCCCTGGGGCGATCTGTATGTGTCCATCTCCCAGGGCGTGGTGGAGGCCGGCGAGGGCGGTCTGTCCCAGATCTACACCCAGCGTTTCTATGAGGTGGCCCCCTATGTGTCCCTCACCAACCACACTTTGACCATCAACCCCTTCGTAATCAACAAGGACAAGTGGGACTCCCTGCCCGCCGACTATCAGGCTGTTCTGGAAGTGGCCACCGACCGCATGGAGGACTTCGAGCGTCAGCGTATGGCCGAGGCTGAGGAGGAGTCCATGCAGCTGCTGCTGGACGAGGGCGTGCAGATCAACGAGGTGGACGCCGCCGAGTTCCAGGAGGCTATGCACCCCGTGTGGGATACCTTTGCGGAGAGCTATGGCCAGGATCTGGTGGACATGTTCAGCGAGTAAGGAGACCGGCGAATGAAATATGTGCAGTTAGGTCAGACTGGCGTCAACGCCTCTGTCCTCTCCCTGGGCGGCCATGAGTACATGGCCAACGGAAAGTCCCGGGGCTTCAACGAGGACCGGAATCTGGCCGCCACCCCAGGCTATATTTTTGACGGTTTTGTGAATGAGAACCGGAAACAGGTCCTCTTGGCCGCCCTGGAGTGTGGGATCAACTACTTTGATCTGACCCAGGACTCGGAGAAAAATGCCTTTGCCGAGCTGATGAAGGATGTGGCCCTTCCCTATGAGATCTACATCCAGACCCGGCCGGAAGGGATGCTCTACGACTACGACCCCTTCAACGCAAAAATGGCACAGTACGAGACCCTGAAGGCGGAGGTGATTCGCATCACCAAGCTTCTGCGGCGGGAGAGTGTGGATTTCCTAAATCTGGCGCCCCTGCAGACCGCCTTTCACCACGACCCAGAGTATATGGATAAGCTGGCAGAGAATGTCCGCTCCCTGAAGCGGGAGGGCCTCATCCGGTTTGCCTGTGCCGATACCTTCTCCGGTGAGGAGACCTATCTGAAGCTGATCAACTCCGGGGCCTTTGATGTGATCTACGTGAATTATAACTTTGCGGACGACCGGCCTCTGGAAAAAGTGATCCCCACTGCCCGGGCCAAGGGAATGGGCGTCATTGCCCGGGAGGCCTATATGAAGGGCCAGCTCTTCCGGGCCATTGCCCCGGAGATGGGGCTGACGGATGTGTCCGCTCTGGCGGAGGCCGCCTTTAAGTGGTGCTATCAGAACAATGGCGCCGACGTGGTGGTCTACGGCACCGGCAAGGTGAAAAATCTAAACAATGCCGCACGGATTATCTCTGGTGATCTGTCCCTCACTGATGAGGATCGAACAATTCTGGAGGCGGCCCGGCAGACTGAGGCCTGGAAGTCCTATAAGGAGCAGAAAGACAAGCAGTTTGCCGGCTTGGTAAAGTAAGCAGTCCTCACCTTTCTTCTGGCCTCTAGGTCTGCACCCAGAGGCGAAGCCCCCGCAGGCGCAAATGCGTCTGCGGGGGCTTTTTGGTGTTCCAATTTTCTTTTGCGCTTCAAAGCCTTTTCTCCGGCGTTCCCGCCTTCACAGAGGATGGGAACACAAAAAATTGGGACTGCTCTTATGATTACGCCGCGAAATAAGCTCCTAAGATCATAATTAAGAGCGCAGCCCAAAAGGAGGGGCTAGGCCATTCCCGAAAGATCAGCAGGGACAGGATGACGCCGATGAAGGGGGCGACGGCGTAATAGGCGCTGGTCTTGGCTGCTCCCAATTTCCGCTGGGCGTAGACATAGAAGAAGATGCTCAATCCATAGGCCACGAAGCCCAGCAGCAGCGCGGTGAGGACAAAGGGGAGCGCTGGGAGTGGCTCCCCAATTCCAAGCGCGATCCCAAACGACCCCAGGCCGGAGCCAAAACCCTTTAAGACGACGATCTCCAGCGGGTCGCTCTGGGACATCATACGGGTGCAGTTGTTTTCAAAGCCCCAGCAGACACAGGCCAACAGCACCAGTAGGGAGCCGGCAGAAAAATCCAAGCTGGAGGCGTCCTCAAAGGACAAAATCACGCTGGAAAGAGTGATGAACCCGATGGCTAGCCATAGGCGCTTGCTGACGGCCTCCTTGAAGAGGACCAGCGCGATGACTGAGGTGGCAACGATCTCAAAATTATTCAGCAGGGACGCATTGGCTGGGGTGGTGGAGGTAAGTCCGACCATCAGGCAGACGGGAGCCGCAATATCCAAAATAATCATGCCAACGGCAAAGGGCAGGTCTTTGCGGGTCAATTTTCGTTCAGCTGTCCCCGTCCCCAGCAACTGCCTCACAAGCCCCAGCAGAAACATTCCCACGCCCGCGCCTAGGTACAGCAAAGCGGCCATCATCGTGGGGGCCACCTCCTGAAGCAGGAGCTTTGACACCGGGGCGCTGACGGCGTAGAGCGCCGCCGCCAGAATCGCCCACAAAATCGAGGGATTCTGTTTTTGGCCCATGGCTGCTCCTCATTTGACGAACCGGTCAATGGCTACGGACAAATCCTGCAAAACTTTTGTGTCTCCGCTTTCAATGGCGTCTACCACGCAATGGTTGATGTGGTCCTGTAGCATGATTTTCCCGATGTTGTTGACCGCGGCCTTGACCGCAGCAATCTGAATGAGGATCTCGCTGCAGTCCCGCCCATCCTCTACCATCTTTTTTATGCTCTCCATGTGGCCAATGGCGCGGGAGAGCCGATCGATCACTTTTTTTGTCTCGGTGTGGGGATGAATATGGAATTCTGACATAAAAAGCCCTCCTCTCTATATCCCCCCTGGGGGGATATAGAGAGGATAGCACAAATTGCTCTGTTTTGCAAGTCCTTTTCTAAAGAAGGTGAGTCCGGATGTGTCCAGGAATTGCCGTCTGCGCTCTGCCTACCGGCTTGGCTAAACCCCCGCAAATCCCTGGAGTACAGAGAGTTGCGGGGGTTTAGATTTCCTGAGATGGAACGGGTTACTCCCACTCTATGGTCCCGGTGGGCTTGGGCGTCAGGTCGAAGCACACCCGATTGACCCCCTTCACCTCATGGGTGATGCGGTTGGTGATATGCTGGAGCAGGGCGAAGGGCACGTCCTCCACGGTGGCGGTCATGGCGTCCCGGGTATTGACGGCGCGGATGATGACGGGCCACTCAAAGGAGCGCTTGTCGTCCTTCACCTCCACGGACTTGAAGTCGGGGATGATGGTGAAGTACTGCCACACCTTGCCCTCCAGGCCATTTTTGGCGAATTCCTCCCGGAGAATGGCATCGGACTCCCGCACTGCCTCCAGGCGGTCCCGGGTGATAGCCCCCAGACAGCGCACCCCCAGGCCGGGGCCGGGGAAGGGCTGCCGGTAGACCATGCCGTCGGGCAGTCCCAGGGCCTTGCCCACCACGCGCACCTCGTCCTTGAACAGGAATTTCAGGGGCTCCACCAGCTCAAATTTCAGATCCTCGGGCAGGCCGCCCACGTTGTGGTGGGCCTTTACCGGGCCGCTCTCCAGAATGTCGGGGTAGATGGTGCCCTGGGCCAGGAAGTCGATGCCCTCCAGCTTCCGAGCCTCCTCCTCGAACACCCGGATGAACTCGGCGCCAATGATCTTGCGCTTGCGCTCCGGCTCCTCCACCCCAGCCAGCTTATCCAGGAAGCGGTCCACCGCGTCCACATAGATGAGGTTAGCGTGCATCTCGTGGCGGAACACCTGCACCACCTGCTCGGGTTCGCCCTTGCGCAGCAGGCCGTGGTTCACGTGGACGCACACCAGCTGCGTGCCGATGGCCTTAATCAGCAGGGCAGCCACCACCGGCGAGTCCACCCCGCCGGACAAGGCCAGCAGCACCTTCTTGTCTCCAATCTGGGTCCGCAGAGCGGCCACCTGTTCATCGATGAATTTTTGGGCCAGTTCCGGGGTGGTGATGCGCTCCATAGTCTCCGGGCGCTTGTTGTCTACCATATACATTTCCTCCCTCTGTCAGACCGGGCGGCGGTCCGCCCGTTTTTTCAGTTTTCTTCCTAAAAATCCTATCACAAAAAGGGAAAAAT
This sequence comes from uncultured Oscillospiraceae bacterium, assembly GCA_944387745.1. The sequence goes on along the minus strand of CALXGD010000038.1, from coordinate 595 downwards.
TGCAACGGGTTCTGACCGCGGCTTGTTCACTGACCGGTTCCGTTGGTGAACAGTGCCGCCATCTCTGCCGGTGACTCCCTCATCCCCCGTAAAAACCACACCTCCACCCAGCCGTACAGGCTGTAGGCGGCGAAGGCGGAGGCGTAGGCGGCCTTGGCCTCCTGGTCCGGGCGGAAGCCGCACAGCTCCAGAATCACGTCCTTCAGCAGGCCGGTGAGCCCCCGCTCATTCAGCAGGGCATAGAAGTCCCGGCGCCCCTCGAAGTGGGCGAACATGGCCAGAATCAGCCGGTCCAGGGGGGCGCCGTCCCCAAGGCGGCCTGTCCACTCTTTGAACAGGTGATAGACGTGGGAGCGCAGGATATCCTCTTTGGTCTGATAATTCCGATAAAAGGAGGTGCGGCCCACCCCGGCCCGGCCGCACAGTTGGCTGATGGAGATCTCCTCCAGGGGCTTCTCCTTCAGCAGCTCCAGCAGGGCGGCGGTGAGCTGCTCCACCACATAGGCGTTGCGGCCCTCATTGCTCATGGGGGAAACAGTTTTCTTGTTTTGTTCCATTTTTCATCCTCCTGTTGACAAAGCTCATTTTGGATGAT
>CALXGD010000037.1 GCA_944387745.1 uncultured Oscillospiraceae bacterium | reverse complement strand
CTGAAGATGGCACAGAAGGTGCTGATTGTAGAGGACGACGGAAACATCGCGGAGCTTCTCCACCTCTACCTGGAAAAAGAGGGCTATGAGACGAGGGTAGCCAAGGACGGTGGCAAAGGGGTGGAATTCTTTCGCTCCTACCAGCCGGACCTGGTGCTGCTGGACATCATGCTTCCGGTTATGGATGGCTGGGCGGTCTTAAAGAAGATTCGGGAAGAGGGGTCCACTCCTGTTATCATGCTCACCGCCAAAGGGGAGACGGAGGACAAGGTCACCGGCCTGGAGAGTGGCGCGGACGACTACATTGTCAAGCCCTTTGAGATGAAGGAGGTCCTGGCCCGGATCCACGCGGTGCTCCGCCGTGCCGGGCAGGAGGAAGAGCAGGGCGAAAAAAAGCTCACCTTTGATAAGCTGGTTATCAATTTGGACTCCTACGAGCTGCTGGTGGATGGAAAGCGGGTGGATACTCCTCCGAAGGAGCTGGAGCTGCTTTATCATCTGGCCGCCTCTCCCAACCGGGTGTTCACCCGGAACCAGCTGCTGGACGAGGTGTGGGGGTTTGATTATTTTGGGGACTCCCGGACAGTAGATGTGCACATCAAGCGCCTGCGGGAAAAGCTTGAAGGTGTCAGTGACCAGTGGAGGCTGAAAACTGTCTGGGGCGTGGGGTATAAATTTGAGGTCTCGCCGGCCAACGGCGCCTCATAATTTCCGGAGGAATTTCCGTGAAAAGTTTGTATAAGCGGGAGCTGGCCATGATGGTGGGGATTGTGACGCTGTCCTTTACGCTGCTGTCTACCGCCTTTATGCTGCTGTCCTATCGCTATATCATCTCTGAGACCCGGGACCGCTTGGAGCGGAACGCGGGATATATTGCTGCGGCCACCAGCAGCTACCTCCAGAGTGCCAACAGCTTCAGCCTGTTGGACAGCATCACGGAGGCCCTGTATCAGAGCAACATGGAGACGGTGTCCGCCGTCTCTGATGCCTCGGTGATTGTGGCCGATACCTATGGAAATGTGCTGTACGCCACCGATGAGAGGGTGTACAGCCGGACCCTTCCGCCGCAGATTGTCCAGCAGATCCTGGAAAAGGGCAGCTATACCGGCCTCACCAATCTGGATGGGCTGTACAGCAGCAATCGGTATATCGCTGGACTTCCGGTCCGTACTCAGATGACTTCCAGCCTGTCCGCCAACTGGGGCGTGGTGCTGGTGTCCGGGGACACCAGCGGCCTGTCGGAGATGTGGCGCTCCACAGCGACGATCTTCTTCTTTGCGGCGGTGGTGGTGCTGCTCATCGCAGTAGTGGCCAGCTCCATCACCTCTGCCCATCAGACCCGCCCTCTGACAGAGATGGCAGAGGCGGCCCGCAAATTTGGTCGGGGAGAATTTGATGTGCGGGTGAACAGCTATAAGGACCGGTGCGACGAAATCGGCGAACTGGCGGAAGCATTTAACTCCATGGCCAACTCTCTGGCCAAGGTGGAGAGCCAGCGGGCGGAATTCATTGCCAACGTCTCCCATGAGCTGAAAACTCCCATGACCACCATTGCCGGCTTTGCTGAGGGGATCTTGGACGGGACTATCCCGCCGGAAAAGGAACGGGACGCCCTGAATGTGGTGGTATCGGAGACTCGGCGCCTCTCCCGCCTGGTGCGGCGGATGCTGGACCTGTCCCGGCTCAATGCTCTGACAGAGACGGTCACTGCTCAGGAGCAGTTTGACATTATTGAGGTGCTCTCTCGGGTGCTGGTCAGCCTGGAGGGCCGAATCACCGGGCGAGGCCTGGATGTGGATGCACAGTTTCCTGATACCCCCATTATGGTGTGGGGGGATCCGGATGGAGTTACCCAGGTGTGCTATAATCTGTTGGACAACGCGGCGAAGTTTGCTGCCCAGGGGACGGCGATCACAGTCCAGGTCCTCAAAAAGGATCGGAAGGCTTATATCTCCGTGCGGAACCTGGGAGCCACCATCCCGCCAGACGAGCTGCCTCTGCTCTTTGATCGGTTTCACAAGGCAGACTACTCCCGCAGCATCGACCGGGAGGGCGTCGGTCTGGGCCTATATATTGTAAAGACGATTTTGGGCAACCTGAAGGAAAATATCACAGTAACCAGTGAGGATGGGGTGACCCAGTTCACCTTCACTCTGACATTGGCTTGAGGTGGCTCCCTCTGCACGTCTGAAAATTTCCTCTGCGCATGTTAAAACTAAGTTTTCTCCATGTCCTCAATCCTGTGGGATGAGCCATCTGGAAGAAACCGAGACCCCGTCCCTTTCTGGGACGGCAGATGGGAGTGTTGCTATGACCAAGCAGCCAGATGATTTGTGGATCGGCGGACCCTGGGAGCAGCCGGCCCCGGCCTTTCCTACGCCGCCAGCTGTTGTAATTCCTCAGCCCAGGCGCTCTGTTATGCGGCCAAGAGACAGCCGCCGGAGGCGGAAACAGCGCGGCCTTTTCCCCTTCCTGCTCCTGTTTATGCTGGTGGTGGGGCTGATTGTGGGCACTGTGGTGGTGCGGTATCTCTGGCCCCAGGAGCCGGAGACAACTGGTGCCCTCACAGTGGATACAGTGCAGGATCCCTTTGCGGGCCTGACACGGGCTGAGACAGGGACCGGCGTGACGCTCTCCATTGTCCCGGAGCAGGGAGAGGCGCTGGATGCCACAGTAATCTATCAGAAATGTGTGCCCTCCATCGTCTCCCTGTGGACGGAGGGGGAGACAAGCTACAGCACCGGAACCGGCATTGTAATGAGTGCCGACGGCTATCTCCTCACCAACGCCCATGTGGTGGCGGGAGGTAGGAAAGTCTATGCGGCTTTCTGGGATGACCAGATTCTGGAGGCGAAGCTGGTAGGGGCGGATGCCCAGGCGGATGTGGCAGTTTTAAAGGTGGAGGCCCAGGGCCTTCAGCCGGCTGAATTTGGCGACTCCAACCAGCTCTTGTGCGGAGATATGGTGGTGGCGATTGGAGATCCGTTGGGATATCGCACCTCGATCACCCAGGGGATTGTCTCTGCGCTGGATCGAGTGGTCAACGTGGACGGGGTGGATATGGAAGTGATCCAAACCAGCGCCCCTATCAATTTTGGAAACTCCGGCGGCGCCCTCATCAATGATCATGGTCAGGTGGTGGGAATTACCACCATGAAGATTATCGCCCAAGACAACACCGTGGAGGGACTGGGCTTCGCCATCCCTATGGCAAACGTCAAGGAAACTGCGGACTGGCTGATTGCAGGGCAGCCTGCTCTCGGCTTCACGATCAAACAGCAGGACGGCACCCTGTCAATTGTGGAGGTGGAGGAAAACAGCAGTGCTTACACTGCCGGCCTGCGGGCAGGAGATCAGGTAACGGCGCTGAACGGAGTGGCTGTGAGCTCAATTGAGGATCTGAAGCGGGAAAAATCCCGCCTCCTGCCGGGGGACACGGCAGTGCTTCAGGTGCTGCGGGAGGGAGAGTTGCATGTCTTTTCCTTCACCGTGCAGACGGAGATGGATTTTCCGGGCCGCGACAGATGATAGTCCTCGCCCCCGCCTCCCCCATGTCTACCAAATGTCTACCAGGTCTACCGCCGGGAACCGTTGTGCGGCAACGGTTTCCGGCGTTTTTATTTGTGTGAAATTTAGGTGATGTCTACCAGATGTCTACCAGCGTA
>CALXGD010000036.1 GCA_944387745.1 uncultured Oscillospiraceae bacterium | reverse complement strand
AGCGCATCCGCCTGGCCATCGGCCTGCCCCTGCGGGACGTGAGCGAGTATGAGCCCACAGACGCCTATCTGGAGGAGAGCGTGGTGGCGGAGAAGTACTACGATCCCCCGCTGATCAACATCATCTCTTTGCCTGCAACGCCTGCCCCACCAAGCGGGTGCAGGTGACCAACATGTGCCAGGGCTGTCTGGCCCACCCCTGTAAGGAGGTGTGCCCCAAGGCCGCCATTTCTATCGTCCAGGGTAAGAGCCTCATCGACCAGGACAAGTGCATCAAGTGCGGCAAGTGTGTCGACGAGTGCCCCTACGGCGCCATTTTGAAGTTTGAGCGCCCCTGCGCCGAGGCATGCGGTATGGACGCCATCGGCTCCGACGAGCTGGGCCGGGCCAAGATCGACTACGATAAGTGCGTCTCCTGCGGCATGTGCCTGGTGAACTGCCCCTTTGGAGCCATCTCCGACAAGAGCCAGATCTTCCAGCTGATCCAGGCCATCAAGCGGGGGGACAAGGTTGTAGCTGCTGTGGCTCCCGCCTTTGTCAGCCAGTTTGGCGAGGAGGTCACTTCCTCTCAGATGCGGGAGGCCATGCGGCGGGTGGGCTTCCACAAGGTCATCGAGGTGGCCGTGGGCGCCGACATGTGCACCGCTGAGGAGGCCGAGGACTTTTTGAAAAAGGTCCCGGAGCAGCAGCCCTTCATGGCCACCTCCTGCTGCCCCGCCTGGAGCGTGATGGCCAAAAAGCTGTTCCCCCAATTTAAGGACTATATCTCCATGGCCATGACCCCCATGGTGCTCACCGCCCGGTTGTACAAGAAGGACCATCCGGACGTGCGGATCGTGTTCATTGGCCCATGCACCGCCAAGAAGCTGGAGGCCTCCCGCCGTACCATCCGCAGCGACGTGGACTTTGTGCTTACCTTTGAGGAGATGCAGGGGATCTTCGACGCCAAGGGAATTGTGCCCTCGGAAATGCCCTATGATCCGGACGATGAGTTCTCCACCGGCACCGCTCTGGGCCGGGGCTTTGCTGTCACCGGCGGCGTGGCCGACGCGGTAAAGAAGGCCATCGCCGAGACCGACCCAGACCGGGAGGTTATGGTGGAGCACGCCGACGGCCTGCGGGAGTGTCGGAAGATGCTGATGATGGCGAAGGTCGGCAAGTACGACGGCTACCTGCTGGAGGGCATGGGCTGTCCCGGCGGCTGCGTGGCCGGCGCGGGCACCATTACCCCGGTGAAGAAGAGCACCGCCGCCGTCAACCGCTATGTGAGGGAAGCCAAGGTTAAAACAGTTCAGGACTCCGCCGCGGTGAAGCGTCTGCGGGACGTCCAGGACTGACCGCAAAGTAGTTGGATTTTTAAGACAAAACCGCGCCCTGCCGAGGTATCTCAGCAGGGCGCGGTTTCTGGTTTGCGGGGATATGTTGCCTCTGGGCTCCCCGCCTGGGGAGTGTGCCGGAAAAGCGGCGGGCTGTTTCTGCGGGTGCTAGAGATTTTGAATGTGGGTCTGAGCTGTGTACGCCAAAATCCACCGCTGCAGCGTCAAAGTGGCCGGCGCGGGGAAGGTGTGATGCGCCGTGGCCAAGCTGATGGTTCGGAAAATAGTGGGATGTATGGGATAGGTCCGGAGACCGGGGTGGAGGGAAAAGTCGTCCATGGCAGAAGCGATGCCGAAGCCCAGGCCGGAGGCCACCAGGGAGGCCATAGCCTCTTTGGTATCTATATAAAAGGAAGGATCCTGCTGTAGGTGATTCTGGGTGAGAAATTCTGACACCTCCGGCTGTCCTCCGCCTTGGGGGAGAATCAAATCCATACCGGCGATATCCTCTGGGGTGACCCTGTCTCCCAGAGGCGGGACATAGTCAGCCGGCGCGACACACACCAGGGGGTCCTGACAGATGGGGGAGAGCTCCGCGCTTTGGGGGGCGGCGCCGTTGACCACGAAGGCCAGATCTACCCCGTCGTTTTCCAGCCAGTCAGCCAGCTCCTGGGCATTGCCCTGGTGGATGGTGAGCTGGATGCCGGGATACTCCTCCCGAAAGCGCCGGAGAAGCTGGGGCAGCCAGGCGGCAGTGACGCTGCTAAAGGTTCCCAGCCGGACGCTTCCTGAGAGATTTCCGTGAATTTGAGCGACCTCTAAATACAGGAGCTCATGGCACTGGAGAATTGTATGAATATACGGCAGCAATTTTTCCCCGTCCTGGGTGAGGCGGGCCCCCTGGCGGCTGCGGACAAACAGCTGGAGATCAAATTCCTGCTCCAATTTGCTTACGGCATGGCTCACCGCAGAGGGAGTCATGTGCAGCGCTTCGGCGGCTTTGGTGAAGCTGTGCTCGTTGGCGACGGCGTCGATAATTTTGAAGCTGTACAATGACATAAATAGAACTCCCTTAAATATCCTTTTTCGTTAGTTGAACAAATACTCAACGAAATGTGAAATAAAACTCGCTTTACTCATCCGAAGTATTATACTATGATAGGAGAAAAAATAAAAGAGATATGTATAAATATAAGCGTTGAATTTTTATAATAAATTGACAAAATATTTGAGAAATTATACAAAATTGTTGGATGTGCTGTACAGAGCAGAGGGAGAGGAGAGAGAAGCGACATGTACAAATACATTCTGAAGCGGCTTGCCATGATGATCTGCGTCCTGATCGGCGTCACGTTTGTGGTCTACTTTATTGTGGACAAAACTCCAGGTGAGCCGGCAGCTATGATTCTGGGCAACGCCGCCACGCCGGAAAGCATTGCGGCGCTGGAGGAGGAGATGGGGCTGAACGACCCCTTGGTGGTGCGCTATGTCAGGTATATGGCTGGGGTGCTCCACGGAGATTTCGGTCAGTCTTATAAGACCAAGCTGGAGGTGGGGGCGCAGATCCTAGAGAAGCTCCCAAACACCCTCCTGCTCTCCCTGGGGGGTATGGTGGTAGCCATCGTGATTGGCATCCCAGTGGGCATCATATGCGCCAAAAAGCAGTACTCTATATTTGACAATATTGCCATGGGGCTGACGCTTCTGGGGACCTCGGCGCCACCTTTCTGGATGGGGCTGGTGCTGATTATCATCTTCTCCCTGGGGCTGGGATGGTTCCCGTCCTCCAATATGGGTGAGGGATTTTTTGGCCTGCTGCACTCCCTGGTGCTGCCCTCCTTTACAGCAGGGGCCAGCTGCGGATCAGTGCTGGCCCGCATGACCCGCTCTTCTATGCTGGAAGTGCTCAATGCCGACTACATCACCACCGCCCGCGCCAAAGGACTGCGGGAGCGGATTATCACCATCCGACATATGTTCCGTAACGCCCTGATTCCCGTGGTGACAGTGGCCGGCCTGCAGTTCGGGATTCTGCTGGGCGGCGCGGTTATGACCGAGACGGTGTTTGCCTGGCCGGGTCTGGGGCGGTATCTGCTGGATGCAGTATATTCTAAGGATGTTCCCGCCATCTTGGGCTCTGTCATTGTGATTTCTATGATGCTCTCCATTGTCAACCTGCTGGTGGATATTCTGTACGCCTACATCGACCCCAGCATCAAATCTCAGTACAAGGCTGCGGGAGGTAGAACATGAACTTTACGCGAAAGAGACAGATTGAGCGGACCCTTTCGGCCATGGAGGGCGAGGACTATGTGGCCCGCACCCTGTGGCAGGAGGTCCGGCTGCGGTTCTCCCGGAACAAGAGCGCCATGCTGGGTATGTATATCCTGATTGCTCTGGTGGCCATCTCCATTGCCACCATTGTGATTGACGTTGTTACGCAGAATAACTTTTATGACTCTGTAGTGGTGCACCAGGAGCTGTCCCAAAAGCTTGATGGGCCGAGCCTGGAGCATCTCTTCGGCTGTGACGAGTTTGGACGGGATGAGTTGATCCGGATGCTGTGGGGGACCCGGTACTCCCTCTCCCTGGGTATGCTGTCCATTTTGTTGGCTTCCCTGGTGGGCGGCTTTTTTGGGGCGATCTCCGGCTATTACGGCGGGGTGCTGGATAATGTGATCATGCGGGTGATGGACGTGCTACTGGCCATTCCCTACATGCTGCTGGCCATTGCGGTGGCCTCATCCCTGGGCAATAGCCTCTTTAATCTAGCCCTCTCTATCGGTATCCCGGAGATCCCGGGCTTTGCGCGGATCATGCGGGCCTCGGTGATGACGGTGAAGGACAAGGACTTTGTGGAGGCTGCCCGGGCTTCCGGCGCCAGCCAGCCCCGTATCCTGCTGAAGTACATCGTTCCCAACTGCTTTGCCCCCATCATTGTGCAGTTCTCCCTCAGCGTGGCCAATTCCATTTTGAATATTGCGGGCCTGTCGTACATTGGCCTGGGTATCTCTCCTCCCACCCCGGAGTGGGGCGCCATGCTCAACAGTGCCCGGGACTATATCCGCGACGCCTGGCATGTGACCATCATTCCCGGACTGGGGATTATGACCGCAGTGCTCTCTCTGAACCTGTTCGGCGACGGGATCCGCGATGCGTTCGACCCGAATATGAAGAGGTGAGGCGGCATGAGCAATGTATTGGATGTAAAGGACCTGGTCGTCCACTTTGAGACCTCCGACGGAGTGGTCAAGGCGGTCAACAGCCTGACGCTCTCCATGGAACAGGGCAGTACCCTGGGGGTAGTGGGGGAGACGGGAGCGGGCAAGACCACCCTGGCCAAGGCGATCATGGGGCTGCTCAAGGACCAGCGGAAGGTTGTCAAGGGTGGACAGATCTTCTATAACGAGAAGGACCTGCTCCAGGCGACTGAGGCGGAGCTTCGGGACCTGCGGGGAAAACAGATCTCCATGATCTTCCAGGACCCTATGACCTCCCTGAATCCGGTTATCCCCGTGGATAAGCAGATTGCGGAGGTCATCGAGGCCCACCAACGTGTGAACTCCAAGGAGGCCCTGCAGCGGGCGCTGGACATGCTGGATATGGTGGGCATCCCACGCAGCCGCGGCGGAGAATATCCCCATCAGTTCTCCGGCGGCATGAAGCAGCGGGTGGTCATTGCCATCGCTATGGCCTGTAAGCCAGAGCTTTTGCTGGCAGATGAGCCCACCACCGCTTTGGATGTGACAATTCAGGCCCAGGTGCTGGATATGATCCGCTCTCTGCGGGATCAGAACGGCACCTCTGTGATGCTGATTACCCACGACTTAGGCGTAGTGGCGCAGAACTGCGACCATGTGGCCATTGTCTACGCCGGGGAAGTGGTGGAGTACGGTGAGGTGCACCAGATCTACAAGGAGCCCGCCCACCCCTATACCGTGGGGCTGCTGGGTTCCGTGCCCAAGCTGACGGAGCACACCAAGCGCCTGCAACCCATCGACGGCCTGATGCCGGATCCCACCGCCCTGCCAAAGGGGTGCTATTTCTGCCCCCGGTGTCAGTACGCCACAGAGGAATGTAGAACCTACCACCCGGAGATGCGGGAGACGGCGCCGGGACATACGGTGCGCTGCTTCCGATGCGGATCGGCAAGAAGGGAGGATGGCGAGGTTGACTGAACAGACAAAGCAGCAGGAGGAGCAGCTGGTTGTCAGAGGCCTGAAGAAATATTTCAACACTCCCATGGGGACGCTCCATGCAGTGGATAACGTGTCCTTCTCCATCCGCCGGGGAGAGACTCTGGGTGTGGTGGGGGAGTCAGGATGCGGGAAGTCCACGATGGGCCGGGCCATTCTGCGGCTCCATGAACCCACTGCAGGGGAGATCCTGTTTGACGGTGTGGACATCACAAAATTAAACCGCACCCAGATGAAGGCCATGCGCATGAAGATGCAGATCATCTTCCAGGACCCATACTCCTCTCTGAATCCCCGCATGACCATCAGCGAGGCGATTACAGAGCCCCTGTTAATCCATAAGCTGTACAGCCGCCGGCAAAAGGACGAGCTGAATAAGCGGGTCCGGGAGATCATGGATCTGGTGGGATTGGCCAGCCGGCTGATCAACACCTATCCCCATGAGCTGGACGGCGGCCGCCGCCAGCGCATCGGCATTGCCAGGGCCCTGGCTGTCAATCCGGAGTTTATTGTGTGTGACGAGCCGGTGTCCGCCCTGGATGTGTCCATTCAAGCCCAGGTGCTCAACCTGATGCAGGACCTGCAGGACCAGTTTGGGGTGACCTATCTGTTTATTACCCACGACCTGTCTGTGGTAAAGCACTTGTCCAACGACATCGTAGTGATGTACCTGGGGGAGATGATCGAAAAGTGCCCGGCGGAGCGGCTGTTTTCCAATCCTATCCATCCCTATACCAAGGCGCTGCTCTCCGCCATTCCCGTCCCTGATCCGGACTATCAAGTTCAGCGAATCCCGCTGCAGGGGGAACTGACCTCACCCATCAATCCGGGAGTGGGCTGCCGGTTTGCCAAGCGCTGTCCCTACGCCACTCCGGAGTGTGCCTCCCAACCCTATGAGTTTGTGGAGGTGGAGCCGGGACACTTTGTTTCCTGCGCCAGGTTTGCACCCGCCGAGCAATCGGTGCAAAAATAAAAGGAACCTTGGAGATATCAAACGAAAGGAGTACAAACGAATGAAGAAAGCGACCCTGTATCTGCTGGTAGTGGCTCTGCTGCTTTCCCTGGCCGCCGGCTGCGGCTCCAATACCCAGGAGGGCTCGGAGAGCGGAGATGGAAGTGGAGAGGAGCTCACCAGCCTGGTAATCGGCCAGGCGGCCGACGTGTCCGCCCTGGATCCCCAGCTGACCAGCGCCATCGCCTCTGTCTCTGTGTATGGCAATATGTTCGATACCCTGACCCGCATTGATGAGGAGGGCAACGTGGTTCCCCATATTGCTGAGAGCTGGGAGCAGATCGACGAAAACACGATCAGCTTTAAGATCCGGGAGGATGTGACCTTCTCCAACGGCGAACCCCTGACCAGCGAGGATGTGGCCTTCACCATTGAGCGTGTGGTGGCCTCTCCCTATGTGGCCTATGTGTTGGACTTTGTGGACTCGGTGGAGACCCCCGATGAGTACACAGTTGTGGTCCACACCAACGAGGCCTTTGGCCCCATCCTGGCCCACTTCTCCATCCCCTATACCGGCATTGTGCCTAAGAGCGAGGTGGAGAAGGACGAGGCTGCCTTCTCCGCCCATCCCATTGGCTCCGGCGCCTATAAGCTGGTGGAGTGGAAGCCCGGCGACTATGTGACCCTGGAAGCCAACGACAACTACTTCCTGGGTGCGCCCACCATCAAGGAAGTGACCTTCCGCATTATGCCTGAAAACTCTCAGCGCTTCATCGCTCTGGAGGCCGGCGAGATTGACATCGCCTATGACATCGCCCCCAACGACGTGAAGCGGGCTGAGGAGAGCGACGAGCTCCAGGTCATCAACCAGGAGTCCATGTCCGCCATGTATCTCACCATCAACATGGGCAAGGGCGGCCCCCTGGCCGATCCCAATGT
>CALXGD010000035.1 GCA_944387745.1 uncultured Oscillospiraceae bacterium | reverse complement strand
CCTCCTCCATGGAGTGGGACACCAGGATGATGGTGGCCCCCCGTATCTTGTGGTACTCCCGGATGTTGCGGGAGATGGCCTGGGCGCCCACCGGGTCCAGGCCGGCGGTGGGCTCGTCCAGGATGAGCACCTTGGGCTCCATGGCGATCACCCCGGCGATGGCCACCCGGCGCTTCTGGCCGCCGGAGAGCTCAAAGGGGGACTGAGTCAGCTGGTCGTCCCGCAGGCCCACGAAATAGGCCGCCGCCCGCACTCGGCGGTCCACCTCCTGCTCATCAAGTCCCATGTTTTTGGGGCCGAAGGAGATGTCCTTATACACCGTCTCCTCGAAAAGCTGATACTCCGGGTATTGGAACACCAGCCCCACCTGAAACCGGGTGCGGCGGGTGGTCTTGGGGTCGCTCAAGATGTCGGTTCCCTGAAACAACACCTGCCCCGTGGTAGGCTTGAGCAGGCCGTTTAAATGCTGGATCAGCGTGGACTTTCCGGAGCCGGTGTGGCCGATGATGCCTAGGTACTCCCCAGGGTAGGCGGAAAAGTCCACATCAGAGAGTGCGGCCCGCTCAAAGGGCGTCCCGGCACTATATACATGGGAGAGTTGCTTTGTCTCCAAAATCGCTTCCATCCGCTGTATTCCGTCCTTTGTCAAATGTGGTGTGTGCCCCGTTGTTAGAGTGGACTCCCCAGCCTCCCCCCTGCGGGAGAGGTGGCCCGGCGAAGCCAGGGCGGAAGGAGGGCACCCCCTCAGGCAGCCTTCGGCTGACAACTCCCCTGTAAAGGGGGAGCCAAACCCGGGGCATTAGGCCAGCAGGTCCCTCAGCGCCTGGGCGCACTCCTCATCGCCGAGAGCATCCAGGGGCACGTCCAGCCCCTCCTGCCGCAGTTCCCAGAGAAGCTCCGTGGTGTCGGGGACGGTGAGGCCCACGGATTTCAGGCCCTCCACGTCCTGGAACACCTCCTTGGGCGTCCCGTCGGCCACCACCCGGCCCTTGGCCATGACGATGAGTCGGTCAGCTTGGGCGGCCTCGTCCATGTGGTGGGTGATGAGGACCACGGTGACCCCCCGCTCCCGGTTGAGCTGCTTGATGGTGTGTAGCACGTCAGAGCGGCCGATGGGGTCCAGCATGGCGGTGGGTTCGTCCAAGACGACGCACCGGGGCTCCATGGCGATGACCCCGGCGATGGCCACCCGCTGCTTCTGGCCGCCGGAGAGGAGGTGGGGGGCATGCTCCCGGAACTCATACATGCCTACAGCTTTCAGGGCATCATCCACCCGGCGGCGGATCTCCTCCGGAGGAACTCCTAAATTTTCCGGGGCAAAGGCCACATCCTCCTCCACCACATTGGCCACAATCTGGTTGTCCGGATTTTGAAACACCATGCCAACCGTGCGGCGGATGTCCAGCAGGAGGTCCTCATCAGTAGTGTCCATTTTGTCCACATAAACCTTGCCCCCGGTGGGCAGGAGAATGGCGTTCATATGCTTGGCCAGGGTGGACTTGCCGCTGCCGTTGTGGCCCAGCACGGCCACAAAGGAGCCCTCTTCAATGTCCAGGCTGATGTTATCCAGGACAATGGGGGCCACACCCTCGGCGGTGACGTAGGAGAAGCGCACGTCCTCCACGTTGATGATCGAGTTTTTCATAGCAAAACCCCTTCCGCAGGGGCGACCTGCGGCCGCCCATATGTTCAGGTAAAGGTTTCTCCCGGCGGGCGGCCAAAGGCCGCCCCTACTGGCATGTCCAGCGTCCAGCGGCGCCGCAGGGCAGGGCCAGGCCGCTCTCAGTGACAGGGAGGCCTAGCTCATCGCTGACTGTGTGTCCGCCAAATTTTTTGGAAATCAGGGTCTCCAGAATGTAGGTGATTACCGAGGGGGCCAGTCCGGTGGTGTAGGAGTTCAAAATGAGAAACAGGGGCTGGTCAGAGAGCACCCCGGACACCAGCTCTACAAAGGGGTACAGGTTTTCCTCCAGCTTCCACACCTCGCCAGTGGGGCCCCGGCCATAGCTGGGGGGATCCATGATAACGGCGTCATACCTCCGGCCCCGGCGGATCTCCCGCTCTACAAATTTGCCGCAGTCGTCCACAATCCAGCGGATGGGGGCGTCCTCCAGGTGGGAGCTTTTCGCGTTCTCCCGGGCCCAGGCCACCATGCCCCGGGCCGCATCCACGTGGCACACGCTGGCCCCGGCGGCGGCACAGGCCACCGTGGCCCCGCCGGTGTAGGCAAACAGGTTCAGCACCGACACGGGCCGTCCGGCCTTCCGGATCTGCTCCTGGGCCCAATCCCAGTTGGCGGCCTGTTCCGGAAAGAGGCCGGTGTGCTTAAAGTTCATGGGCTTGATGTTGAAGGTGAGGGAGCCGTAAGAGACGGTCCACCGCTCCGGCATGGACTTGTTCTGCCACTGCCCACCACCGGTGGAGGAGCGGGCGTACCGGCCCGCATTGTGCTTCCAGCCCCGGTGGCTTCTGGGGGTATTCCAGATGGCCTGGGGGTCAGGGCGCACCAACAGCTGGTCCCCCCACCGCTCCAGCTTCTCCCCACGGGAGCAGTCGATAAGTTCATAGTCCTTCCACTGGTCGGAAAGCCACATGCGGGTGCCACCTCTCAAATATGGTGATAAAGTGATAAGACGAATGGGATTCCCCAATATTCTGTTCTGTGTTCCTGTGTTCAAAGACTGTCCTGCTGTCGCGGCATACACGGAGAGGGAACACGCAAAAGAATTGGGACAACATAGTATATCATTTAGGCGGGGGAGCGTCAATGAGTAGGGAAGAAATCCGCAGAAAGAATTGTATTCTCTCCAAAAGTGTGGTAGAATAACGCACAAACAGAGAAAATGCCCCAAGCGGGCGGAGATGAGGTGCCCCATGGACCATCCCTTTCGCGGCGCAGCCCTCGGCGGATTTAACCGGCAGGATGTACTGGACTATTTGGAAAAGATGTCGGCAGAAAATAGCCAGCGCCAGCAGGAGCTGCAGCACAAGCTGGAGGCATTGGAAGAGGAGCGGCAGAAGCTGTCTGCCAAAATGGAGGAACAGGAGCGGCTGGTGGCGAGTCTGCGCCGGGAAAGAGAGAGCCTGAATCAGGAGCTGGACCAGGTGAAGCAGGCGCTGACGGTCAGTCTGGACCGGGAGGAGACCCAGCGAGGGGAGCTGATTGCGCTGCGGCAGGAACGGGACGAGCTGATTGCCAAGGTGGAGGTCCTGGAGCCGGACGCCGCTGCCTATGCAGCGGTAAAGGAGCGCACCGCTGGAGTGGAGCTGGAGGCCCACCGCCGGGCTCAGAGTGTGTTGAATCAGGCCAATGACCAGGCGCAGGAGCTGCGCCGGAGCATGGAGCAGTGGATGGGGCGAGTGGAGCGGGAATACGACTCCCTCCGCAGCCAGGTGGAGGCCACTGTCTCTCACGCGGCGGACAAGCTGGAGAAAGCGGAGAACTGTCTGGAGCAGATGACTGCGCTCCTGGCTGACCAGGACGTGGCGCTGGAGGCCCTGGCCCAGGCCTATGACAGCACAGATCCGGCAAAGGTGCCCGCCCCTGTGCCTCTGCAGGAGGACTGAAGCTGAAAGGCAGCCGTTGAGCGGCTGCCTTTTTCGTTCCGCTTCATTGTTTGAGAAGAGGGACATGCGCTCTGCGGGAAAAGAGAGAAAAACACCTCTCCTGTATGTTTCCACGGCTCCCCGCATAGAGATAGCAGGAAAGGGTGATGGTATGGGGGCGAGAGCACGGCGCGAGGGGCTGCTGGAGCGCACAGCCCAGCTGTTTGACCTGCCGGCGGACGTGGTAGCGGGCGTCCCCCGGTTGGAGCTGGTGGGCACAGGGGAACTTCGGATGGAAAATCACAGAGGTATTTTGGCCTATGGGGACCGGGAGATCCACATCAGCGGCGGGACCTTTGTGGTGAAGGTGTCAGGGGAGAATCTGGAGCTGCGGGCCATGACCGGTGTGGAGCTGCTGATCACCGGACGGATTGCAGACATCCAGCTGACATAGGGGGAGGCCCATGAAGCGTGCAGTCAATTATGTGAGAGGGACGGTTGTGCTGACGGCCAGGGGACTGTTCCCGGAGCGCCTTCTGAATCTGTGCGCCCAGGAGGGAGTCCCCTGCTGGGGGGCTGAGTGGACGGACCGATGTGTCCTGCGGCTGATCACATACCGCTGTAGACTGCCTCTGATTCAGAAACTGGCCCGCCGGGCGGGGTGCGAGCTCCAGGTAGAGGAACAGCGGGGGCTTCCATCCCTTCTGCGGCGGTTCCGGAGGCGGTATGCCTTTTTGATTGGTCTGGCCCTCTCCCTATCCGCGGTGTGCGTCCTGTCCAAGTTTGTGCTCACCATCGATGTGACTGGAAACGAGGTCGTGTCCACGGGGCGGATCCTGACACAGCTGCAGCGGGAAGGGGTACACCCCGGGGTGTATGGGCCTGGGATTGACCGAAAGGCGGTGGCGCAGCGGGCGCTGCTGGCCCTGGAGGATCTGTCCTGGATGTCCATCAACCTGTACGGCACCCGGCTGGAGGTGGTGGTGCGGGAGGCGGTGAAGTCCCCGGAGCTGGTGGACGACGAGGGATATTATGACATTGTCTCTGAGGCAGACGGCATTATTACCCAGGTGGAGCCGCTGGAGGGGGAGGCCGCCGTGGCGGAGGGGGACACGGTGGCACGGGGGGACCTCCTGATTTCGGGCCTGGTGACCATCCAGCCCCCGATGTACAGCGACCAGCCGGCGAGACACTATGAGACCCATGCCAGAGGGGAGGTCTATGCCCGTACCTGGCGCACCCTGGAGGCGGTGATTCCCCTGCAGGCTCAGGTAAAGCAGTACACGGGAGAAAGCTGTACCCTCTGGTCGCTGCGGCTGCTGGAACATGAGGTGAATTTTTATAAAAACAGTAGCATTCCTGGGTTGGGTTATGATAAAATAAAAACTGTATACCAGCTGACCTTGCCGGGAGGCCGGAGCCTGCCCATGATGCTTACGGCAGAGCGCTGCCGGGCCTATGAGACTAAGACGGTCCCATTGAACCGGGAGGCGGCCCAGAAGCTGCTGGAGGACCGGCTGTTTGTCCGCCTTCAGCAGGCGATTGGGGCGGATGGCCAGATCATTCAGACAGACTATGCCGCTCAGGTGACAGGAGAGCAGCTGAGGGTAACGCTCAATGCCGAGTGTCGGGAAGAGATCGGACGCGAGGTCCCCAGCACGCGGGAAATTCCGGGGAGCATCCCCTTGGAGTAGGAGAGAACAAGTACCAATGACAGAACAGAATATCAATTTGGAGCGCCTAGAGGACGCCATCAGCGTGTTTGGCTCCTTTGACGAAAATATTCGTTTGATCGAGCGTGAGCTGGGGGTCTCAGTGGTGAGCCGGGACTCCCAGCTAAAGGTGTCCGGAGAGGACCCGGAACAAGTGATGTACGGCGTGAAGGCCATTGAAAACCTGATGGCTCTGGCCGCGCGGGGTGAGCCGATTCAAGAGCAGAACGTGCGCTACGTCCTCCAACTGGTCCGGGAGGGCCGGGAGGAACAGGTTCACCAGCTGGCTGCCGATGTGATCTGCATCACCGCCAAAGGCAAGCCCATCAAAGCCAAGACCTTGGGCCAGAAAAAATATGTGGATGCCATCAAAAACAATGTGGTTACCTTGGGCATCGGTCCGGCCGGCACCGGCAAGACCTACCTGGCTGTGGCCGCCGCTGTGGCCGCCTTTCGGGCCAAGGAGGTCAACCGGATTATCCTCACCCGCCCGGCGGTGGAGGCCGGCGAGCGCCTGGGCTTCCTGCCCGGCGATTTACAGTCCAAGGTGGACCCCTATCTGCGGCCCCTGTACGACGCCCTCTTTGACATGCTGGGGCCGGAGACCTATCAGAAGTACCTGGAGCGGGGCAACATCGAGGTGGCC
>CALXGD010000034.1 GCA_944387745.1 uncultured Oscillospiraceae bacterium | reverse complement strand
TGGCCAAGACGGGCACCCTGGCCATTGAGCGGGGTCGGAACTCCATCTACGACGACAGCAAGCTCCGGGAGGAGTACAACTACGGGAAGAACGTGCTGTAAGGGCGTCCCGTATTCCCTCTGTGCCTGCTGACCCGCGGGCGGCCAAAGGCCGCCCCTACGCCTCCCAGGAGGCACTGTTCTGCGTCAATCCACCAGAGAAGCTCCAACGCCTCTTTGGGTTTTGAATTTGAAATTTGTATGCCATCAGAAAAAAGGAGTGTATTACCATGGCAAAGATGTACTACGCGAAGGACTGCGACATCAACTACCTGAACGGCAAGAAGATTGCCATCATCGGCTACGGCTCTCAGGGTCACGCCCACGCGCTGAATCTGAAGGATTCTGGCTGCGACGTGTGCGTGGGTCTGCGCCCCGGCTCTAAGAACTGGAAAAACGCCGAGGACGCGGGTCTGAAGGTCATGTCCATCCCCGAGGCAGCTAAGTGGGGCGACATCGTGATGATGCTGGTAAACGACGAGGTTCAGGCCGAGGTATACAAGAAGGATATCGCCCCCAACCTGGAGGCGGGCAATATGCTCATGTTCGCCCACGGCTTCAACATCCACTTCAAGCAGATTGTGCCCCCCGCTGACGTGGACGTGTCCATGATCGCCCCCAAGGGCCCCGGCCACACTGTCCGCTCCACCTATGTGAACGGAAAGGGCGTGCCCTGTCTCATCGCCGTGGAGCAGAACGCCACCGGCGACGCCTATAAGCTGGCTCTGGCCTATGCCGCCGGCATCGGCGGCGCCCGGGGCGGCGTAATGGAGACCACCTTCCAGGACGAGACTGAGACCGATCTGTTCGGCGAGCAGGCCGTCCTGTGCGGCGGCGTGGTGGAGCTGATGAAGCTGGGCTTCGAGACCCTGGTAGAGGCCGGCTACGAGCCCGAGAACGCCTACTTCGAGTGCATCCACGAGATGAAGCTCATCATCGACCTGATCAACAAGGGCGGTGTGGCCGCCATGAACTACTCCATCTCAGATACTGCGGAGTACGGCGAGTATGTCTCCGGTCCCCGTGTCCTGCCCTATGAGGAGACCAAGAAGAACATGAAGGCTGTGCTGAAGGATATCCAGGACGGCGTGTTCGCCGGCAAGTGGATCGCCGAGAACAAGAACGGCCGCACCTTCTTCAACGCCAAGCGGGCCCAGCTGGCCAAGCACCAGATGGAGACCGTGGGCGCTGAGCTGCGGAAGAACATGCTCTGGGGTGACGATACCGACCTGGATACCGCCTCCAACTGATCGCTGCGCGAAACCCAACCACAAAAACGGCGGGCACTCGGGATTAAGACCGGGTGCCCGCCGCTTTGTTTTCAGGCGAAGCTCTGAAAAAGATTGGCAGGAGGAATCTGGATGAAGCAGTGGGGCAGTTGGCTCAAAGGTCCGGCGGCAAAAGGCGCTCTAAATTTTTTGCGGGTCTCCGCTCCACAGGGCAGGTAGATCCATGGGGGAAATAGGGCCGCAGGGCTGCCAACGGGAAAACTCCGAGAGCACAGAGAGAGCTTGAGGATAATGTGATTAAAAGAGGGCAGAAAATGATTGACTTTCTGTAAATTTCACCTATATACTATCCTTGGTGGAGATGAGGCGGCTGCCGGACCGGCAGGAAGAAGAAAATGGCCGGAGAGATATAGGTCCTATGCTCCGGCAGAGGGAAAGAAAGGGGCGAGCGAGAATGTGTACGTTGAAAATTCTACAGGCGCAAATGAAGGTTCCTGTTCACAAGGAAGAGGCTCTGGCCAAGGCGGAGGCGGCCTGTGAGCAGGCGGTTCGGGAGGGTGCCCAACTGCTGGCACTACCGGAGATGTTCTGCTGTCCCTATGAGACTGAAAACTTCCCGCTCTATGGGGAAGAAGAGGGAGGACGGGTTTGGAGCCGGTGCTCAGAGCTGGCGCGGGATTATCGCCTCTATCTCTCCGCCGGCTCGATGCCGGAGCGGGGGGCAGAGGGCGGGGTCTATAATACCGCCTACGTGTTTGCCCCCGATGGCAGACAAATTGCCAAGCACCGCAAGGCCCATCTCTTTGACATCAATGTGGTCGGCGGACAGTATTTTAAGGAATCTGACACCTTGACGGCGGGCAATGAGGTGACGGTGTTCGACACAGAGTTTGGCCGCATGGGCCTCTGTGTCTGCTATGATTTTCGGTTCCCGGAGCTGGCGCGGCTGATGGTACTCAGGGGGGCGAAAGTGATTCTGGTCCCAGCGGCCTTCAACATGACCACCGGACCGGCCCACTGGGAGCTGATGTTCCGGGCGCAAGCCATGTTTCAACAGTGCTTCGCTGTGGGCACCGCACCGGCTCGGGACTTGTCCGCCAGCTATCACTCCTGGGGGCACAGCATTGTGGTGGATCCCTGGGGCGCTGTACTTTGTCAGATGGACGAGCGGGAGGGGTATCAGACCGCGGAGCTGGACCTGGAAAAAGTGGATGCGGTGCGGGAGCAGATCCCGCTGCTGCGGCACCGGCGGACTGATCTGTACAACTTGTAGCATAGAGGCAGGGCAGGAGGTAATTTCCTTCCGGCGGCCTCCGGCGAAGGCCGGGGGCCGCTGCTATTTCTGCCGCGGGGAGAGGAGAGGGGAATATCTGTGTTGGAGCGTCGGGGCTGCTCTGGCCTGTTAGCCTCGGCCGCTGGAGTTATGGGAAGAGGGAAAATCTTTCAAAGCTCCATTGAAAAACAGAGGAGAATTTCGTATAATCAGAGCAGTGTTTGGCAAGAAATGAGGCATACCATGTATTGGATTGATATTATGACCCTGTTCCCTGATGTGGTGGGAGATATGCTGTGCGAGTCCGTCCTGGGCCGGGGCCAGGAGCGGGGGTACATCCGCATCGAGTGCCACCAGATCCGGGACTATACCTTAAATAAACAGAAGCAGGTGGACGACTACCCATACGGCGGCGGCCGGGGGGCGGTGATGCAGGCCGACCCCCTGTACCAGTGCTGGAAGCATATCTGCGATGAGGCGGGGGAGCGGGTTCACACCATCTACATGTCCCCTGCGGGCAAGACGTTCACCCAGGCAGATGCCCGGCGGCTGCGGGACGACTACAGCCGGCTGATTCTGGTGTGCGGCCACTACGAGGGCATCGACCAGCGCTTCATCGAGGAGTGTGTGGACGAGGAGATCTCTCTGGGGGAGTTTGTTATGACCGGCGGTGAGATCCCGGCCATGGCGGTGGCCGACGCGGTGTGCCGCCTGGTGGCGGGGGTGCTGTACGACTCCTCCTGCTATGAGAACGAGAGCCACTGGAACGGAATGTTGGAGGCTCCCCAGTACTCCAGGCCCGAGGTGTGGCACGGCCGGGCGGTGCCCCCCATCCTCTTGTCCGGCAACCACGCCAAGGTGGACCAGTGGCGGCGGAAGCAGTCCATCCTCCGCACCAAACGCCGCCGGCCCGACCTATATCAAAAGCTAGACCTGTCCTCCAAGGCGGATCAGAAACTCCTGGCGGAGCTGCGGGAGGAGTCAGGGGAAGAGTTTTGAGGAACAGACTCCCCTTTTACAGGAGGGGTGGCACGGCGAAACTGTGACGGAAGGGGTGCGTGCGGCTTGCCGGGCCTGTGGTGCCGCGCTAGACGGGACAGGGGTGAGGACCTGTGCTCTTCCTGATTTCCCATTCCACATTCCTGTACTCTGCGTTTTCCCATTCTCTCTCCTTACCCCTTGCCATTTTAGCTGGTCTGTGATACAGTAAAGATACTGTTAATTTCGTTTTAAAAATCACGTCTGGAGTTGAGAAGTATGAGCTTTAAAATTGTGGTGGACAGCTGCTGTGACCTGCCCCATCAAATTCTACAGGACCCCTGCTTTATCAAGGTGCCTCTGAACATCCGGGTCAACGGGAGCGTCTTTGTGGACGACAGCACCCTGGACCAGGCGGACCTGCTGTGGGCCATGAAGCAGAGCGAAGAGGCCCCGACCACCTCCTGCCCCTCCCCTCAGACCTATCTGGACGCCTATCAGGGGGAGGCGGAGGACGTGTACGCCGTCACCCTGTCCGCCCTGCTCAGCGGTTCCCACAACAGCGCCCAGCAGGCTCGGGCCCTGATGGAGGAGGAGCAGCCGGAGAAGAATGTTCATGTGTTCAACTCCTGTTCCGCCTCCTCCGGAGAGGTACTGGCCGCCTTGAAGATTCAGGAGCTGGCCGCCTCTGGACTGCCCTTCAAGCGGGTGGTCCGGGAGGTGGAGCAGTATATCTACCAGATGCAGACCCTGTTTGTGCTGGAGTCCCTGGAAAACCTGCGGAAGAACGGGCGTCTCACCCGGCTCCAGGCGGCAGTCACCAGCGCGCTGAAGATCAAGCTCCTGTGCGGGGCCACCCCGGAGGGGGAGATCTGCAAGCTGGGCCAGGCCCTGTCCATGAAGCAGGCCCTGAACAAGCTGGTGGACCGCGTAGCCGCCGACCCCAACCACAGGGGCCGCACCCTGGCCATCTGCCACTGTAACTGCCTGGACCGGGCTTTTCAGGTGAAGCAGCAAATAGAGGCAAAGTGCCAGGCGGGGAGAATTTTGATCTTAGAGGCCGGGGGCATCACCACCGTCTATGCCAACGACGGAGGGATTGTAGTGGCCTACTGATGCGGA
Source organism: uncultured Oscillospiraceae bacterium (assembly GCA_944387745.1). The sequence goes on along the minus strand of CALXGD010000034.1, from coordinate 948 downwards.
GCGACATCGTGCATCAGCTGGTCTATACCCCAGAGGAGCTGGAGCGGATTCAGATGGGGGTGCTGGCCCTGCTGTGCTATGCCAAGCGGCACGACCGGCGGGAGCTGCCCCGGTGCTTTCTGTTCTGCCACACCATTGTAAAGAATATTGATCTGTGCCGGGAGGGCGGACACACCCCAGAGAACCGGGCGGAGCTGTCACAGTGCATCCGGGAGGACTGGAGGTGCGCCATGGAGGCCCACACCGGGCTGCCGGGGTATTATCTCCCTGACACACGGCTGGAGGTCCAGCGATGTATGGCCCAAGCCATCGGCTGGCAGATAGACGCGGTGGACCGTCTGATTTTTCCCCGGGAAATGGGGCTGGGCACAGAAGTGCTGTAGGGCGGGGGCTTGCCCCCGCCGTTTCGACCCATAGCGATTGGATCATATAGAAATAAGGAGGAACCAAATATGTCCATCACAAGAGAGCAGGCCTGGGACCTGCTGAAGCAGTATAACCAGGAGGAATTCCACCTCCGCCACGCCATCACCGTGGAGCACGTGATGGGGTGGTTTGCGGACAAGCTGGGCTATGGGGAGGAGAAGGAGTTCTGGTCCGTGGTGGGCCTGCTCCACGATTTGGACTATGAGCGCTGGCCGGAGGAGCACTGCAAAAAATCCCAGGAGCTGATGCGTCAGGCTGGAGTGGAGGAGGCCATCATCCATTCCACCGCCAGCCACGGCTGGGGCCACTGCGTAGACATAGAGCCGGAACACCAGATGGAGAAGGTGCTCTTTGCGGTGGACGAACTGACGGGACTGATTGGGGCGGCCGCCCTTATGCGCCCCTCCAAGAGCGTGTCGGACATGGAACTGAAATCCCTGAAAAAGAAGTTCAAGGACAAAAAGTTTGCCGCCGGCTGCTCCCGGGACGTGATCTCCAAGGGGGCGGAGCTGCTGGGCTGGG
>CALXGD010000033.1 GCA_944387745.1 uncultured Oscillospiraceae bacterium | reverse complement strand
CCTTGTCCGCCGGACAGCTGGAGCGGCTGTTCTCCACCGCCTGTGGGCATCTTCCTCTGGAGCACTGCGTAGAATACACGGTGGAGGCGGGCCGGCCTGACACCATTTCCCGGGAGAAGCTGGAGGTCCTCCGGGACCAGGGGGTGGGGCGGATCTCCATCAACCCCCAGACTTTGGAGAGCCCGGTGCTGGAGGCCATCGGCCGGAAGCACACGCCGGGGGACATTGCCGCGGCCTATGCCCTGGCCCGGCAGGTGGGCTTTGACTCCATCAACATGGACCTGATCGCCGGACTGCCCCGGGACAGCTTTGATGGCTTCCGCCGCTCCCTGGAGAGGGTGCTGGCGCTGGGACCGGAGAATATCACTGTCCATACCCTGGCCTTGAAAAAAGGCTCCCGACTGATGGAAGAGAGAGGCAAAATCCCCGACGGGGAGGAGGCCGCCCGGATGCTGGACTTCTCCCGAGAGGGTCTGCGGGGGAGGGGATATCTGCCCTATTACCTGTACCGGCAGAAATATATGGCCGGCTCCCTGGAAAACGTGGGCTGGTGCCTCCCCGGCAAGGAGAGCGTCTATAACATCGTTATGATGGAGGAGCTGCAGACCGTGGTGTCCATCGGGGGCGGCGGTGTGACGAAGCTGGTGGACCGGGAGACGGGCCGCATCCTCCGCCTGCCCAACCCCAAATATCCCCACGACTACCTGGCCTCCCGGGAGAAAATTTTGGCCCAGAAGGACCAGATCCGGGAATTTTATCGGGGAGGCCGGTAGGGGCGCCCACTGGCCGCCCGCCCCGGGCTTTCTCCGTTCCCCACATCGGAGCATTCCCGAAACCCACCAACAGAAAGGAGTACCCCCCATGGCATACCAACTGCAGGAGATCAATCGACGCATCCAGACAGACGTGAAGGCGTTCCTGGAGGAGTGCGACAGCAACTACACCCAGAGGGTGTCCCTGGCTGCGGACAAGATCCTCTCTAATCTGGAGCGCAGCCCCATTGTCCTCCTGTCCGGGCCCTCGGGCTCCGGTAAGACCACCACCGCCATGAAAATCGCCGAGGAGCTGAAGCGCCGGGGTGTGAATACCCACGCGGTGGCCATGGACAACTATTTTGTCACCATCAATCCCCGCACAGCCCCCCGCACCCCTGAGGGGGACATCGACTACGAGTCCCCCCTGTGCCTGGACATGGACCTGCTGGACCAGCACTTCACCGCCCTATCCAAGGGGGAGGAGGTCATGGTGCCCAAGTATGAATTTGTCCGTCAAATGCGCAATGACAGCCGAGGCACCCCTCTGAAGCTGGGAAAAAATGAGATCGCCGTTTTTGAGGGAATTCACGCCCTCAACGACGACATCGCCGGCCGCCACCCGGAGGCCGCCAAGCTGTACATCTCCGCTCGGTCCAACGTGAACGAGGGGGCAGTCCTCCGCTTCAAGGGGACCTGGATGCGCCTGACCCGCCGGGCAGTGCGGGACTACAACTTCCGGGGCACCGATGTGGAGGACACCCTAGAGATGTGGGCCAATGTGCGCCGGGGGGAGAAGCTGTACATCTCCCCCTATAAGAACCGGGCGGACATTATCTTCGACTCATCCCTCCCCTATGAGGTGTCGGTGATGAAGAACTACGCCCTGCCCCTCCTCCAGGCGGTGCCCGAGGAGAATGTGCGCCGGGCCGAGCTGCTGGAGCTCATCGAGGCCTTCCAGTACTTTGAGCCCATTGACCCCAAGCTGGTGGCCAGAGACTCCCTCCTGCGTGAGTTTATCGGGGACAGCAGCTACGAATATACCTAATACAAGCAGGCAGCGTCCCCTGCGCTGACATGCAGCTCATAAGAGAGCGCCCTGCGGCAACGGCCGATATCCAGCCGAGGTGAGAAGAAAAAGGTGATACCATGGAAGAACAGATCTACAACTCCCGGGATCTCCGGTGCAAGGACCCCTACGGGGCGGTGGCATCGGGGACCCGAGTGCGCCTGACTCTCCGCCCGCCCCGGGCGATGGGGTACTCCCGGGCCAAGCTGTCCGCCAGATTTGAATTTTGGGGGAACGAGGTGGTGGAACAGCCCATGCCCTGGTCCGGATTGGAGGGCGACCGAGACCTGTTCACCTGTACTCTGGATACGGGGGACTATGTGGGCCTGGTGTGGTACACCTTTACCCTGGAGCGCATTGACGGACAGAAAGAGAAGCAGCTGGGCCCCTTTCAGCTGACGGTGTATGACGGCAGCGAGACGGTGCCCTCCTGGTTCGGAGAGGGCGTGACCTATCAGATCTTTCCCGACCGTTTTCGCCGCACCCGGATCCCCAATCCCACAGGGATGGTGGGGGGGCGATGGGTTCACACCGCCTGGCAGGATGAGCCGGAGTACCGCCCCGACCACAGGGGGGAGATCCGCAACCGGGATTTCTATGGGGGCAGCCTCCAGGGGGTGCTGGAAAAGCTGGATTACCTCCAAAATCTGGGAGTGCGGACCCTGTACTTCTGCCCCATCTTCGAGGCGGCGGAGAATCATCGCTATGGCACCGCGGACTATCAGAAGATCGACCCCATGCTGGGGACGGAGGAGGACTTCACCTGCCTGTGCCAGGAGGCCCACCGCCGGGGGATGCGGGTGATGCTGGACGGGGTGTTCAACCACACCGGCTTTGTGAGTCGCTATTTCAATGGGGACGGCTTCTACCCGGAGCTGGGGGCCCGCCAGAGCCAGGACTCCCCCTATTACGCCTGGTATCGCTTCACCCGCTGGCCAGACCAGTATGACAGCTGGTGGGGCATCTACTCCCTGCCTGCCGTAAATGAGCACGACCCCAGCTATCGGGAGTTCATCTTTGCCGGGGAGAACTCGGTGGTCCGCCGCTGGCTGCGGGCGGGGGCGGACGGATGGCGGCTGGACGTAGCTGACGAGCTGCCTGACGACTTTGTGGAGGGGGTCCACGCCGCGGCCCGGGCGGAGAAGCCCGATGCGGTGGTCATTGGCGAGGTGTGGGAGGATGGCTCCACCAAGGTGGCCTACGGGGTGCGCCGGAAGCACATTCTGGGCAGGCACTGCGACGGCCTGATGAACTACCCCTTCCGGGGGGCGGCTCTGGACTATCTTCAGGGGGGGGACGCGGAGGACTTTCAGCAGACGATGGAGGCCCTGCGGGAAAACTATCCCCCCTTTGCCTTCTATTCCGCTATGAATTCCCTGGGGACCCACGACACCCCCAGAATTCTCACCCTGTTAGGGGTGGGCAGCGAGTGCCGGGAGCGCCCCCGGGAGTGGCGCTCCGCCTTCCGTATGGACCCGGACCAGCGGCGCCGGGGCAAGGAGCTGCTGAAAATGGGCGCTCTGCTTCTGTTTGCCTTTCCGGGCTCCCCCACGGTGTACTACGGAGACGAGGTGGGCATGGAGGGGTTTGAGGACCCATTCAACCGCCGCACCTTCCCCTGGGGGAGGGAGGACTCAGAGCTGATGGGCTGGTTCACTCGCCTGGGCCACATCCGCCAGGAGTCTCCGGCGCTGCAGCGTGGGAATATCCAGTACCGGGCGGCCCAAGGCCCACTGCTGGCCTTTACCCGTTCGGCCCAGGGGGAGACGCTGCTGGCCGCCTTTAACGCGGGAGAAAAGACTGCACAGCTCGTTCTGGAGGACGAGGCCAGGCTGGAGCTGCTTCTGGGAGCGGCCCGGTTTCAGATTTCCTCCCAGGGGAACGTGCTGACCCTCCCGCCCCGCACCGGCAGTCTGCTGAAAATCTCCTATGATGGGGCGCTGCTGGAGGACTATCCAGACTGAGACGGCGGGGAAAGAGAGCGCCTCCCCCTCGGCAGGGCCGGGGACGGAGTGGGGCAGAAATACTTCCCGCACCAGGAGGCGGTTTTAAGGATATTGGCAAAGCTAAAATCCTTTTATGTGCCTCCGCCCCGCAGAGGGTGGAAACAGCTAGGAGAGGTTCTGAACCTGGGAACGCAACATGAAATGAAAGCTGGCAAAGGCGGCCGGACAGGACATCCGGCTGCCTTTTTTGCTCTGTGGGCAGCACATAGGGACAAACCGGAAGCACATACCATGGGGCAGGAGGTGTCTGCCATGCTTTCGCCCGTCATTTATTTGATGCTCCACAGCCTGTTCTTCACCCTGCGCCTGTCCGGGGGAGGGGGGGCCTTTCCCCGGCCCCTGAAGGCCGCCGAGGAGCAGAAGTACTTGGAGCGGTGTGCCCAGGGGGATCTGGAGGCCCGAAACGTGCTGGTGGAGCACAATCTGCGCCTGGTGGCGCACATCGTCAAAAAGTATTACGCCCAGACCGGGGATCAGGACGACTTGATCTCCATCGGAACCATCGGCCTCATCAAGGGAATTTCCACCTTTAGAGCGGATAAAAATGTCCGGCTGGCTACCTACGCCAGCCGG